>JASLDB010000285.1 GCA_030151665.1 Neisseriaceae bacterium | reverse complement strand
GCAACCAAGCCGATAAATGGATTTTGACCCATGGCAACTGCCAAGCCCATACCCACTGCATTTTGCAAGGCAATCAAAATGGTAACCGCCACAATCAACAACACCAATGGTTTACCCCCTTTTATTAAACGGGTAAAGTCGGAACTTAAACCAATAGATGAGAAAAAAACAATCATCAGTACATCTTGCAAAGCTTTATCAAACGTAAACGAAACATTGGCAACCTTGTCGACAATCAACAAAATGACCGCCACCACAAAACCACCAATCACGGCTTCAGGAATGTGATTATTCTGTAAAAATTTTGTCTTTTTCACCATAAAAGTGCCTATTAATAGCGACAAACAAGCCGCTAATAAAGTAAAACTGGCATCTAGAACCATCATATTGCTCTCCTCTTATCTCAAGTAAAACTGGGTGTCATTGCTGTTATTTGATTAGATTGCAAGACCCAAGCGAAAGCGAACTTTACTAAATTTGCCAAATTAAGAACAATGAGTTTAACAACACTTCCCATAACTTTTGGTTATCCATTTATACAACAAAGCATTATTTTCTTTTTTATCAAAATCTTGCATTAAAAATGACATACAAATAATTAATTAACGCAAGATAAATCGTTTAAATATCAAAATAAATGAATCAAAACACCTATTTCACGTTAAAATAGTAAGGCAGCTTGCTCTTAACGCAAGCATTGCTGGCAATAACAACAAGAAAGCCATTCTTCTTATTCGTAAGAACTCCTTGACTCAAATAATTTCTCATTATTTGTCTATCTATAACAACGATGCAAACATGTCTTAAAGCCATGCAACTTAACTCATGGCTTTTTCATGCCATATTTGCACCACAATACAAGGATACGCAATGCATCACTCTCTCCCATTGATTGAAGCCATTGTTGCAGGTCTATTTTTTGCCTTCATATTGGGTTTTATCGCACAAAAAATGCGCATGCCACCATTAATCGGCTATCTATTGGCTGGTATTATCGTTGGTCCACACACGGCTGGTTTTACTGCCGATGAAAAACTGACACAAGAACTTGCTGAATTGGGCGTTATTTTGCTCATGTTTGGCGTGGGTTTGCATTTTTCGATTAAAGATTTACTGTCTGTTAAACGGGTTGCTGTTCCTGGCGCCATCGTGCAAATTAGTCTGGCGACCGTCTTAGGCTTAATATTGGCACTCGTTGTTGGTTGGGGCATTGGCCCTGGAATTGTCTTTGGCCTGGCTTTGGCAACAGCATCCACAGTGGTATTGGTAGCGGCTTTGGAGCGTTGGCACATTAAAGATTCGGTTCGTGGCCGAATTGCCACAGGTTGGTTGATTGTTGAAGACATTGCCATGGTTTTTGTGTTGGTGTTAATCCCAGCCTTGGCAGAAGTATTGTCTGGTAAAGCGCCCATTAACGGTGGAGAAATCGCTTTACTCATGGGCAAAACCACATTACAAATCGTTGCCTTTATTGCGGTGATGATGATATTTGGTCGAAAAGCCATTCCGTTCACCCTGAAACGCGTTGTGCGTACAGGCAATCCTGATCTATTTCGCCTTGGTGTTGTTGCCATTGCTTTAGGCTGTGCCCTACTAGCAAGCTATTTATTTGGTGTTTCCTTTGCCTTAGGCGCCTTTTTCGCTGGCATGATTTTGAGCGAAACCGAAATGAACCACACAGCAGAAAAAGAAACCCAAGGCTTGCGTGACTTCTTCACTGTGCTATTCTTTGTCTCTGTGGGCATGTTGTTTGACCCCAGTATTATCATTCGTGAGCCACTATTATTATTCATAGCACTTCTCATTATTATCGTGGGTAAAAGCATCGGTGCTTACATGATTGTGCGCTTATTGGGTTATCCTAAAAACACAGCATTGACTATTTCTGCGGCTTTGGCGCAAATTGGTGAATTTGCCTTTATGATTACAAGCTTAGGGGTTTTGTACAATATTTTCCCCAACAAAACGCCAAACGATATTATTTTGGGCAGTGCCATTCTCTCAATTATCATCAATCCATTCTTATTCATGGCGTTGAATAAATACCAAGAAAGAGAAAAAGAGAAAGAAAGCATTAACCAAGCCCAAACGGCTGCTGATCAACAAAGCGACACTCAAACAGGAAATAGTGATGCTTTGGATGGAAAACCCCATGCCAAAGTGGCTGCTCCTATTTTACCTGCATCGATTATTTTCCGTGATGAAGACATGGTCATTGTGCCTGAAGCACATGACCACACAGTTATGGTCGGTTATGGCCCAATCGGGCAATTGGTCCTGCCTCATTTGCAACAAGTTAATGAAGACGTTTTTGTCCAAGAAAGCCGCCTAGGTATTGCCACTCAATTGCGAGCACAACAAGTCCCTGTGGCCTATGGTAATGCTTTAACCGAGGGTATGTTAGACGCTGTATTCATCCAAAATGCGGCCAATTTGATTATCACCATCAGCAATGAAACTGAAACCATTGAAATTATTCAGCGTGCATTACAACTGAATAAAAACCTTAATGTTATTGTATTCAGTGCTGATGAGACTGAAAAAGAATTGCTAGGTGAAGCTGGTGCCACGCATATTATTGATATGCATGCTGTTTTGGCTGATGAAATGATTCAAGTGTTTAACGACATCAAAACCCAAAAATCAATCAGCCCTGTTAGT
>JASLDB010000281.1 GCA_030151665.1 Neisseriaceae bacterium | reverse complement strand
AACCGCGATGGCGGCTACAAAGGCAAACAAGGTGGTGGCTACAAAGGTGGCAACCGCAGTAACTAATTCATCATATGCAAAATAAAATAGCAGCCCTAGGGCTGCTATTTTTATACATTCTATCTTAAGCTTCTGACCCACCAATAGCCTCATCATCGTATTTGTATCTATCACGCCTGATCAGCATCTTAACGCTAAGCTTATTGATTCGAAAGCCATCTCAATATTCAATCTCATGGCATTTCCACCCTCACCAATTTACCAAAGAAAAAAAATTAACATTCCAAATGGTATTTTTCCTTACCCAAAAGATGAATTATCAAGCGATGATAGATGAATTTATATCATTAGTATTTCTATGGCATTAATGCTTTAATCATATGCGAAAACAAAACAACACACTCAATCAAAATAAGCGCAATTAATTGCCGCTAAAAACAAATCGGCTATGATATTATTTAATCATAGCCGATTTATTTAGTTCATTGAACCAATATGACATATAATTTATTCATTTAATAAACAACAGTGATTATTGCCATTTGTATTACAATGCTATCAAGATTAATTAAGACAAAGGCCGCAATGATAAAATCTGCTCACTTCTGCCAAATGGCCCTTGTACATCATGCAAGATTGCACTGGTCAAACCCACACCATCTGCCCCATATTGCTGCACGGTTTCCAACCCCAACCACTTCCCTGATGGATAACGGTGCATGTGAATTTGCAAGTCCAAATTGGGAAACGCCCATGTTAACTCCCCATTTTGCCTAGGTGCTGTTCCATTGGCTGTGTCTACCATACCCATCAAATGAACAAAATCACTGCTCTTTTGCCCATCAACCATATTCAAATCATTGTTTAACCAAACAATGCCTTTTCCTGCTTGATTATTCGGATCAGCACGAAAATCAATACTTTGAATATAACCACCAGGCCAGCGTTGCATTCCTGTCCAATTCTCATAGCAATCAGGGTGATTAATAACAGCATCCTCTAGACCATGAATCGCTTGACTGTCTTGAATCAACATCCGCCATGCTCGCGCCACAATACACGTTTTGCCAGCAGCACTCATTTGCGCTTCAATTAATTCAATGGTACGACCAGGGCGAATCATGCGTGTGGTAATCGTACACTCACCAAAGGCAATCAAACCGAAAATATCAAAACCTATTCGGGCCAATCGCATATCCTCTCGCGGCAAAAAACGCTCCAATTCTAATGCCATTAAGCCACTGGCTGGTGCCATGTGCTGCTCATTTGGATTCCATGCACCTTGCGCTGACAAATGAGATCGATACGTGGCGACACAAACACCTACCTCTTCATATCGACTTAACAATTGATAATAAGCTGACATTTTCTCTCCTCTATGTTTAGGGTTATTATTTGGTCAAACCATACTCATCTTATACTTTATCGTTTGCACTCAATTAAATACCATTTTTACCCTTACCTGCCAATACCCTCTAGCATCCCATTTAAAAACCCAAGAATAAATCCATTAAAATAAAAAGCGCCTGATTATGACTATAACGTATCAATATTCATGCCATACTGACCGACCCAGCAAAAATATCAATGCATCACAGCACTAGAAAACTGAATTTTCTTAAGAGGTAGCGAGCCAAAATGAGCAAGCAATATACGTTACCAAATTGCTGAATTTTTATGGATATACTTGAAGATGGATTTTACACCCACATTGATTTAAAATACCAAAATCATAATCAATCCAAAGCACATCCATATGCTGGACCTCATCCCTAAATTTCTATGGTATATTCTGTGTTACAGCTTCAATTTGGGCGGTGCCATTGTGCGTTACCCCATCATGAAAATTCTCAATCCCAAAATAGCATTCAATGAATTGTGGGATGAATCACAGCACTACCATTACAATTGCACTGTTGGTTTCATCGTTTACCTTGCCTTAATTTTTTTGCGTCTTCGTTAACCATGACATTGCCTAGATACAAAGCTCCAAAATAAGCCCATGGAAATTTTCTTTAACCAACAACGCCGTTACCACGCTTAACCACCATCTCAAACCATAATTCGATACAAAAAATGGCAAAAATACCAATAACGTAATGGCATCACCTTGGGACTTAAACAACTATTTAAAAGCGATCCGTGCATTTTGAAACACCATATTGCCATTCAAAAGATGCACTTGAATCACATGACGACATTATCTGCATTTGATTTAAAATATTGGTTTAGATAAAGATATTGGCAAAGTAAAAAGCCAAGCACCGTCAAATTGGTCCTTGGCTTGGTATACACCATCTCTGGCGAATTAAAACTTATACGTTAAACCAATATTGTAACGGCGACCATCTAAGGTTGTGCCATAATGATCATAGTTCACACGTTTATCAAAAATATTGTACACACCACCGACCACTTGTACATTTTTATTGGGCTTGTAGCTAATACCCGCATCAACAAAAGTATAAGCAGGTGTGCCATCTGCCATGCTGGTACGACTCACATAGTCTGATGTCTTACTGCGGAAATTCATTTTACCCCAGTAATTTAGCTGCTCATTGTAATTCCAATCCAAACCCAAATTCGCCATGTGTTTTGGCATTTTATTCAATGGCTTGCCTTTGAATTTGCCACTTTTTTGCTCAGAATGGGTAAAGGTATAGCTGGCATTCAATTTCAAATCTTCCGTAATGAGCCAATCGAATGTCGCTTCAACACCTCGCATGGTGGCTTTATCGACATTCATGCGAGAACGCGCAAAATCATAGCCTGCATAACGATCCCCCATACCAGTACATGATGGCAAGCCGTTGCCATCATTATCACAGATACCATATTCGGTGATTTTGTCTTTGAAATCACTGTTGAATATCGTCATCCCTGCATTAACCGTTTTATCATCATTATTCCACAACACACTCAATTCCGTGTTGACGCTTTCTTCAGGCTTCAAATTGGGGTTGCCAAAAATGACACCATTGCTTTGACCACCACCAGTGCCTTGCCCCCATGCCGCAGTTGCTGCACGCAAAGATGGGGTTTTGTAGCCAGTGGATACGCCACCTTTGATTGTCCAATTGTCATTGGGCGTGAATACACCATAAATTTTAGGTGTAATATGTGAACCAAAATTTTCATCTTTGTCATAACGAATAGAGCCTGTTAGTGCAAATGCATCTGCAATACGCCATTCATCTTCTGCAAATAAGGCCCAGCTATAACGATCAATTGTACTCAATGGCTGCCCTGCCACCGTGACCTTATTATTGAAGTCTTCTAATTTTTCTTTTTGGTAGCGACCACCAACACTGATATTGTGTGAATCAAGGTGAATCTGGTTTTGGGTATTGAAAATGGTATTGGTGTTTTTCATTTTGCGCGTACCATTTTCATTTTCTTCGCGTTGCAAATACGAATGTGTACTCCAGTTTTCATAATAGCCACGGTGGGTCAAACTGTATTGATTGCGATAATAATTGCTCACCGAGTTGGTGGGATAAACCCCTTTTTTATTGGGTTTATTGGCAATTGTTTTGCCCACTGAACCATTGCGATTTTGAATAGAGCGATTAAACTCTAAATCAATGGTATTGTTGTCATCTGGTGTAAAAGACAAAGTTGCACTGCCTGAGCGCATTTTTTGCTCATTGTAGCCACTGATAATTTTGTCTTCATCGCGTTGTGAATACAAACCATTGGCGCGAATACCCAATTTATTTTCAATCAATGGACCTGAAACATAGAAACTACTTTGGTAAATATTACCCGAATCACTGTCTTCTTGAATAGTGATATCATTGCGAATAGAGCCTGTCCACACGCCTGCCGTCTTTTTAGTAATGATATTAATGACCCCACCCATGGCATCAGAGCCATACAAACCAGACATAGGGCCTCGTATGACTTCGATGCGTTGAATCGCTTCGACTGGTGGCAGCCATCCTTGTTCGATACCAGAACCATCACTATTGGGGCGTGTACCACGTGAGTCTACTTTTTTGCCATCAACCATAATCAATGTGTAAGCACTGCCCATACCACGAATACTAATATCACTGGAACTACCACCACCTGTCACCACCACACCAGGTACATCTTTTAAAGCATCAGTAATATCACGATAGGCTTTTTTGGCTATGTCTTCTTGTTTAATAACGGTAATAGAAGCTGGTGCTTTTTTGGCTTGTTGCTCAAAGCCACTGGCTGTCACCACAACCTCCCCCAAGTCTACCGTTTCGGTGCTGGATTCATTGGCATAAGCCACAGCTGATAAACCAATGCTAAGCAAAGAAGCACACATGATTTTAGTTTGAAATTTCACAACATCCCCTTGTTTTGAAGAATTTTGATGGATTAACTAGCGCCATCACTTAATAAAATATAATGAGAATAATTCGCATTATATTAATTAAACATTAACAAAACAAGCACATTTTTGACAATAGGTGTATTTTGAATCCTTC
>JASLDB010000267.1 GCA_030151665.1 Neisseriaceae bacterium | reverse complement strand
CATGCTAATAATAGCTTGGATATCCAAGAATTCATGATTATGCCTGTTGGTTTGAAATCTTTCCGTGATGCTTTGCGTTGTGGTGCTGAGATTTTCCATCACTTGAAAAAATTGTGTGATGACAAAGGTTATTCAACCACAGTGGGTGACGAAGGTGGTTTTGCCCCTAACTTGCCTAGCCATGAAGAAGCCATTAAATTGATCTTGGCTGCAGTGGATGCTGCAGGTTACACCGCTGGTGATGATATTATGTTGGCGCTAGATTGTGCTTCAAGCGAATTTTACAAAGATGGCAAATACCATTTGTCAGCAGAAGGATTGGCATTAACAAGCGAACAATTTACCGATTATTTGGCTAAATTGGTTGATGAATACCCAATCATTTCAATTGAAGATGGTATGGCGGAAGACGATTGGGATGGTTGGAAAATCTTGACCGATCGTTTGGGTAAAAAAGTGCAACTGGTGGGTGATGATTTGTTTGTTACCAATCCAGCTATCTTGAATGAGGGCATTGAAAAGGGCTTGGCCAATGCATTGTTGGTAAAAGTCAACCAAATCGGTACTTTGTCTGAAACCTTGCAAGCTGTTGATTTGGCAAAACGCAATCGTTATACCAGCGTAATGAGTCACCGCTCAGGTGAAACCGAAGATAATACCATTGCTGATTTGGCTGTTGCAACCAACTGCATGCAAATCAAGACAGGTTCTTTGTCTCGTTCGGATCGCATGTCTAAATACAACCAATTGTTGCGCATTGAAGAAGAATTGGCTGAGGCAGCGTATTACCCAGGTAAAAAAGCGTTTTATCAAATCGGTTAAGATAAAGGGCGCACCAAATGAAATGGGTAACCGTATTATTAATGGTGGCTTTGGCTGCTTTGCAATATGACTTTTGGTGGTCAAAAGGCGGTTGGCAAAGTTCGCAAAATTTGCAAAAACAATTGGCATTGCAAGAGGTGCGCAACGCTGAACAGCGTGATATCAATGATGACTTAAAGGCAGAGATTAAGGACTTGCAAGAGGGTAATGAAGCTTTGGCGGAAATTGCCCGTGATGACTTGGGTTATATTCAAGATGGTGAGGTTTACTACCGTTTTGTGCCCAAAGGTCAGGGTTCGCAGCCAAAACCTTAATGAGTTTCATTGTTTAAAAGCAGCTTTCAGATACACTGAATGCTGCTTTTTTTATGGCAGTTAGCATTAACACATCAAGTGTTGTAACGATTTATGCAAAATTAAAAAGGGAAATTCATGACAATGCCCACTCGGCTCGGTTCACTGTGGATGGTTATAGCTGCCATCTTCTTTTCACTTATGGGCGTATTGGTTAAATTGGCCAGTGTTCATTACAGTTTTTTTGAACTGGTGTTTTATCGCACCGTTTTTTCTGTGCTGGTTTTGGGTGGTGTGGCTTGGTTACGTCAACAAAGCATGCGCAGCCCATATGCTTTATTGCATATTGGGCGAGGCTTTGCTGGCACCATGGGTTTGTTTTGTTTTTTTTATGGCTTAACACAATTGCCATTGTCGACTGCAACCACGTTAAATTATACCTCACCGTTGTTTTTGGCTATTTTGTCTTTTGTACTTTACAAAGAAAAAATCAATAAGCAAATGGGTGTGAGTTTGTTACTGGGCTTTATCGGTGTGGTGATTTTGTTACAGCCGACCTTGGGTGAGGGTCAGTTATTTGCCGCTATTGTGGCTGTATTGGCAGGTGCATTTGGTGGTTGGGCGTATGTGCAAGTGAAAGATTTGACCAATAAAGGTGAGCCTGAGTGGCGAATTGTCTTTTATTTTTCAGTGGTGTCCACGGTCATGGCTGGGGTGCTAAGTACAATCAATGGTTGGCATCCAGTGGCATGGGCGGATGTGGGCTATTTATTGGGCGTTGGTTTTACTGCGCTGGTGGCGCAAATGAGCATGACCCGTGCTTATAAGGTAGGGCAAAAATTTGTTGTGGCTTCTTTGTCTTACCTGACGGTGGTGTTTGCTACCATTTTTGGGGTGCTGCTCTTTAATGATGTGGTGACATGGCAAGAAATCATCGGCATGGTGGTTATTGTGGCCAGTGGCTTATTAAGTAGTGTGAAGAAGGCAGTTAAATAAGTGTATTAATGAATGGGTGTTTGATAGATATGCTCCTTAATCTAATAAGGAGCATTTTTTATGGGTGCTTGGTTTTATGAATAATCATTAGTGCGATAAGGCTTGGGTGGATTCAATGTGTTGGCTATTGATGAGTATTGCCAATGTTGGTGCGAGTAAATTATAGAAAGTGGGGTTTTTAATATGTTTTTTGAGGGTTTGATGGCCTATCCTTCGTTATTAAAGATGATAAATTCAAGCCATGGTTCAAATTCTTTTAGTGCCCTTGAAATAAAATTTAATATAAAACAGCAATATAAGCATTAACTCATAAAATAATGCATTATTTTCACAAATAGTGTTTGACAGATTTGGTGATGGTGCGTATAGTTCGTGTTCTTCGCTGCTGACACAGCAACACAAACCAGTCAGTAGCA
>JASLDB010000250.1 GCA_030151665.1 Neisseriaceae bacterium | reverse complement strand
CCAAGGCAGAATCCAATTTTTTGGGCACCAAAATCGATAACAATGCCAACAACGTACCCCGATAGCGCTGTACCCCATAGCATAAGTCTTGGTACATACCGCGGTTGCCGCCACTCAAATCAGGTTCTGATGCCAAGACAGCAGCCATGACATCATTTAAATTCTGACCCGCCATGACTTGTAAATGGGTTTTGGCTGCCAATGTTTGGATTGTTGCTAAATTCACGTTTCAATGCCTTTTATAATAATTAAACCAAGCGTTCGCCAAGTTGGATGCTTCTACCTGCTAAAAATGCAGCAATACCCATTCGTTTTGAACCAGCAGCTTGCAACTCAGTAATGCACAGTGCATCTTGCCCTGTTGCCACTACCAGGCCATGCTCATTGGCTGCCAAAATTTCACCTGGCTCACCCTTGCCCTCAACCACCTGTGCTTGCCAAATTTTTAATGGCTGGTCTAAAAACAATGTCCATGCAGCAGGAACTGGATTAAATGCCCGAACCTTACGAGCCAACACCACGGCACTGTCTTGCCAAGACAATCGAGCATCTGCTTTGCTTAGTTTTGCAGCATAGGTTACACCGTCTTGCGCCTGAGGTGTTGCTTTTAGGCAACTTAATTGTTGCAAAGTAGCCACAATCGCAGTGGCACCCAAGTGCATTAAGCCGTCATGAACCTCATTTGCTGTATCAGTTTGCGCAATTGTGTATTCTTTTTGCAACAATATTGCACCAGTATCCAAACCAGCATCCATTTGCATAATGCAAACACCCGTTTTTTCATCACCAGCCTCAATAGCACGCTGAATAGGGGCAGCACCACGCCACCTTGGCAGTAAAGAAGCATGGATATTCAAACAACCTAACTTGGGAATATCCAACACAGCTTGCGGCAATAACATGCCATAAGCTGCCACCACCATGACATCAGCCTCTTCTTGCGCCAACATGGCCTGCACATCAACATCTTTTAAGCTCAATGGCTGCGCAATAGGTAAATTTAATTCCAAAGCTGCGGTTTTAACCGCACTGGCTTGCATTTTCATGCCCCGACCTTTAGGCTGATCTGCTCGAGTTAAGACCAAAGACACGTCAAAGCCAGCTGCAACAATCGCCTTCAAGGCATCCGCAGCAAAATCAGGTGTACCTGCAAAGATTACTTTCACAATCATTCCTTTTTAGTGACGCTTTTGCATCACTTTTTTGAGTTTCGTTTTAATGCGGTTTAATTTTAACTGTGACAAATATTCCACAAAAACCTTACCATCCAAATGGTCAATTTCATGCTGAATACAAATTGCCAACAAGCCATCTGCTTCTAGTGTAAACACCTCACCATGGATATCCAAGGCTTCAACAGTCACGGCCTCTGCTCGTTCAACAGTTTCATAAATACCAGGGACAGACAAACACCCTTCTTCATAAGTTGTCTGGCCTCGTTTATCAATAATCACAGGATTAATCAAAACAATTAAATGATTATGTTCTGGAGAAATATCAATAACCACAAGGCGTTCATGCACATTTACTTGTGTCGCAGCCAAACCAATACCAGGTGCGTCATACATGGTTTGTGCCATGTCTTGAGCCAACTGTTTAATGCGATCGTCAACCACCAAAATCGGTTTAGCAACAGTGTGTAATCGCTCATCGGGGTAAACCAAAATATCCAAGATTGCCATACAACCCTCTTTCAAATGAACAACATTATCATGCATTTAAATAAGTTGTTTTTTATCAATTCTTATATTCTTTTCACGTGTCGAACACACAAAAAGCCCAAAATGCTCTATGATTATCGCTATATCTACCAATAACGATTAAATTTTATCATTACAATTAAGGGAAAATCGATGCAAAAGCATATTCTCTCCTTGCTTTGTGCACTGGGTCTAGGCATCAGTGCGCCCTCTTTCGCCCAGATTAAACTCAAAGCAGATGCACCATCGCAATATACAGTTAAGTCTGGTGATACCTTATGGAGTATCTCCAAGCATTACTTGAATAAACCATGGCAATGGCCCCAACTATGGGGGGCAAACAAAAGCCAAATCGCCAATCCCAATAAAATCTACCCTGGTCAAACCTTGTATTTAACTTATGTGGATGGCCAACCTAGATTAAGCATGGGTGCTGCTGGCAATGGCGCCATCCCAGTGATCAAGCTAACACCACAAATGCGTGAAGTGTCTTCAGGTTATAGTATTAATACGGTGAACATTGATTTTTATCGCATGTTCATGAGTTACCCTCAAATTATACCGATTAAAGAGTCACTCAAAGCACCTAAATTAATTGAAGGTCCTGAAAACCGTGTTTTGTACAACAAAGGTGATCGTGTTTATACATATGGTCTAGAAAAACCAGGCAAATATTACACTTATCGCTTTACCAAGGACATTACCGATCCAGACACCAATAAGCAATTGGGTCGTGAAATCATGATTAGCGGTATTGTATCAACACAAAGCACCACCAGTACCGCTTTAGACCATCGCTCAGCGCAAGACAAAAAAGAACTGCCTGATGATGAGTATTACACCCGTTTGCACCCATTGGTGAAAGTACCAACTTATTCAGCACAACCTTTAATTGTTGAGCAATCTGTCTCTGAAATCAGCCAAGGCGATTTCCTGATGCCAATTGAAAATGGCAACAACAATAGCATGACCATCATGCCACATGCACCGAGCAAACCTGTACTGGCTAAGGTGGTTTCAATTGTGGATGGTATTATTGAGTCTGGCCCATTCCAAACCATTACCTTAAACAAAGGTTTGGTTGATGGCTTGGATGTTGGCTCTGTTGTCAGTCTTTACAAGAAAAGCCGAAAAATCAAGCCTGGCTATAATATTAAAACCAATAAAGATGGTGAGAAAAACTCAACAGCAACCATTAAATATTTGTCTATCCCTTCAGAAGAAGTAGCATTGGCCATGGTTTACCGCAGTTATGACAATCTGTCATATGCCATTATTATGGAAAGTGTTACCAATGTGAACATTGGTGATATTGCCCGAGAACCAGGTATGGATCGTGATGATGTGGTGATGGACAGCAAAATTGTTCCCAATAAAGCAGAAGACCCTGCTGGTTGGAAAGAACAATTTAACTCAACAGATCCTTACAATCACACCAACATGAAAGTAACGGATGTTAAAAAGTTATAATCAGTGATTGTAAAATTTTACAAAGGCGGTGCACTTGCACCGCTTTTTTCTATCCATCTATTTGTATTCCCGTTTATTTTCTCTTTTCCCATCTCAATTCTTCATCACCAACGCAAGCACACTCATAGAGGAAACAACATGACCACATTATGCGCAGATTATGTGAGCCTAGCCTTAACCTCTGGCGTTGGCAGCAGAACCTTTTTGAATTTACTTCAACATTTTGACCATGCCAAAGCCGTCTTTGAAGCATCGGTTACAGAACTACAATCACTGGCCATTAAAGCGCAAACCATCCAGAATATTCGCCAACGTCAAGGTGATGCAGCTTGTGAATTGGCACTTCATTGGCAAGAAACCCACAACCATCATTTAATCCACTTAAACCATGCGCAATACCCGTTATTACTCACTGAATGTTATGACCCACCACCCTTGCTCTTCGCCAAAGGTGACATAACACTTTTTCAACCACATGGCATCGCCATGGTCGGTTCACGTCACGCCAGCCCACAAGTCAAACAAACGACTTCAACTTGGGCCAACCATTTAGCTTCTCAAGGCTTTGTCATTATTTCAGGTTTGGCAGAAGGCATTGACACTGCAGCACACCAAGGCGCACTACAAAACCAAGGCAAAACTATCGCTGTATTGGGTACAGGCATCGACCGTGTCTATCCTGCACACAACCGAGAGTTGGCACACCAAATTGCCGAGCAAGGTTTATTGTTATCGGAATTTCCACTGGACACCCGCCCCCATGCCAATAATTTTCCTAGGCGCAATCGCATTATCGCTGCATTAAGCCAAGCAACCCTTGTAATGGAAGCAGCACTGGCTTCTGGGAGCCTGATTACCGCGCGACTGGCCAATGAAATGGGCAAAGAAGTTTTTGCCATGCCCGGCTCTATTCACAATGCCCAAAGTAAAGGCTGTCATCAATTGATTAAAGCCGGTGCCAAGCTTTTAGAAAGTGTTCACGACATATTTGAAGAGATGCCTTACTTGACAAGTGCTGTAACTATCAGTACAAGTTCAGCTTGCAGCAAGAATACAACACCCAAAACACAACAATCGCCTATTTTCTGTCCTGATGACTTGAAAAATGATGGTGAATACGCCACTCTAAATAAAATGGGATTTGATCCAATTCATCCTGATGAGCTGTTGTCCATAATTGGCATAGACATGGTTTGCTTGCAAGGACATCTGCTCCAACTAGAATTAGATGGCAAAATTGTTGCGTTGACTGGTGGTAAATTCCAGCGCATATCGACTAATCGCCTTTAAAACATAAAGTGAATTCACCATGTTTGATGTAATTGCCTACTTAATTGAAACATTTCAAGACTTAGATGCATGCCCTCCTCGAGAGAACTTAGGAGAACATTTGTCTGATGCTGGATTTGAAGGTGATGAAATTCACAGTGCATTGCTGTGCTTAGACGCACTGACACAATCCAATGAGAATGACCCTTTTCGATTATTGCTCAGCAGCAGCATACGCATTTACAGTGCGGAAGAATTGGACAATATCGATACAGAAATTTTAAACTTACTGCTTTTTTTAGAAAAACAAAGTGCCATTAACCCAGTACAACGGGAAATGGTCATCCATGCATTGATGCATCTACCAAACGATGACATCACCATGGAATACGCCAAGTTATTAACACTGGTGGTATTGTGGTTACACAAATCTGAACTGCCTGTGCTAATTGGCGATGAACTATTGGTTGCCATCCATGGCCAAACCACCATGCATTAAACAAGAAAAACAATATTAACCATTATTTGAAAAGATACAGCGAACAATAAAAATGGCAAAAAACCTGCTAATTGTCGAATCCCCTTCCAAGGCCAAAACATTAAAAAAGTACTTAGACAGTGACTTTGAAGTATTGGCATCCTATGGTCATGTCCGCGATTTAGTGCCTAAGACTGGCGCAGTCGACCCTGACAATGACTTTGCCATGAAATACCAATTGGTCGCTAAGAACAGTAAACATGTTGATGCCATTGTTTCTGCAGCCAGAGAAGCTGAAAACCTTTATCTAGCAACTGACCCGGATAGGGAAGGTGAAGCCATTTCTTGGCATTTGCAAGAAATCCTCAAAGGCAAACGTGGCATGAAAAACTTGAAAACCACCCGTGTGGTTTTCCATGAAATTACCAAAAAAGCGGTATTGGATGCCATTGATAATCCTCGAGATCTTTCTTTAGAATTAGTCGATGCGCAGCAAGCTCGCCGCGCACTGGATTACTTGGTGGGTTTTAACTTATCCCCATTATTGTGGAAAAAAATCCGCCGCGGCTTATCGGCTGGTCGCGTCCAAAGCCCTGCCCTTCGCATGATTTGTGAACGAGAAAACGAAATTAAAGCGTTTACTGCTGAAGAGTATTGGTCTTTGCATTTAGACAGCCACAAAGGCCGTCAAAAAATGACCGCCAAATTAACACATTTTGAAGGCACCAAGCTCGAGCAATTCTCCATTAACTCAGAACAAGGCCAAAGTGAAGTTTTAGCCAAATTGACAGGCACTGAAGCTGAAGTCATTAAAGTAGACAAGAAAAAGCGTAGCCGCAACCCTGCTGCGCCTTTCACTACCTCAACTTTGCAACAAGAAGCTGTGCGCAAATTGGGCATGACCACTGATCGCACCATGCGTACGGCACAGCAATTGTATGAAGGTATTGACGTTGGTGATGGCGCCATTGGTCTGATTACCTATATGCGTACTGACTCAGTAACTTTGTCTGAAGAAGCCATTGCAGAAATGCGTCATTACATTGAAAACAAATTGGGTAAAGATTATTTACCAAGCAAAGCCAATGTTTTCAAAACCAAATCTAAAAATGCACAAGAGGCACATGAAGCCATTCGCCCCACATCAGTGTACCGCACCCCTGAGTCGGTTAAGCCATTTTTAAGCAGTGACCAGTTCCGTCTTTACCAAATGATTTGGCGTCGCAGTATTGCCAGCCAAACGACGCCAGCCAAATTTGACACCACAACAGTGGACATGCAATTGGATGATGGTATTTTCCGTGTTACCGGTCAAGTACAAACCTTTGCAGGCTTCTTGGGCGTGTATGAAGAAGATGTTGATGATGATGGCGATGAAGACGAAAACAGCAAAAAATTACCTGCTTTAAAAGAAGGTGACAAGTTGCCTGTGGACAAACTTTATGGCGAACAACACTTTACCCAACCGCCTCCTCGCTACTCTGAAGCATCATTGGTAAAAGCCTTAGAAGAATATGGCATTGGCCGTCCATCTACTTATGCTAGCATTATTCACACCTTAAAAGACCGTGAATATGTCACTGTGGACCAAAAACGATTTTTGCCCACAGACACAGGCGATATTGTGAATAAGTTCTTAACCGAACACTTTGATCAATACGTAGATTACCATTTCACCGCCAAACTAGAAGATCAGCTAGATGAAATTGCCAATGGTAAGCGAAAATGGATTCCTGTTCTGAATCAATTCTGGAAAGGTTTTCACAAACAGGTTGTCGAAAAAGAAGACATTCCTCGTGCACAAATTACAGAAGAAGAGCTGGACGAAGATTGCCCAAAATGTGGCCAACACAAATTGATGATTAAATTCGGTCGCCGTGGTCGCTTTATTGCTTGTCATGGTTATCCTGAATGCGATTACACACGCAACGTCAACGAAACAGCGGAAGAAGCTGCAAAAGCAGCAGAAGAACCCACAGAAGTTGAAGGTCGCACTTGTCCCAAATGCGAAAGTACATTGGTGTATAAACGTGGTCGATTTGGTAAGTTTATTGGTTGTTCTAACTACCCCAAATGCAAACACATTGAGCCATTAGAAAAACCCAAAGACACCGAAATTGATTGTCCTAAGTGTGGCAAAGGTCATTTGATTGAACGCAAGAGCCGTTTTGGTAAACTGTTTTACAGTTGTGAAACCTACCCAGATTGCGATTATGCTGTGTGGAATCCTCCAGTAAAAGAGCCTTGCCCACAATGTAACTGGCCGTTACTGACCATCAAAACAACCAAGCGCCGTGGTACGGAAAAAGTATGTCCACAAAAAGAATGTGGTTATGCGGAGCAAATCGAGGCACCGGCACCCAAAGAATAATGCCAATTGCCAAAGCCCGCTTAACTAGCGGGCTTTTTTTGTTACCACAAGCAATCGACTTTGATTGCTACAATGGATTATGATGACAACTTAGCTGTGCGATGCACAGGTTTTTGAAGGCACAACGCAAAATGCAAGCAATGCAACACAGTATTCAGACCGCACACACGGTCATTATTAAAGTGGGCTCAAGCTTGGTCACCGCAGAAGGTCGGGGCATTGACCAAAACGCCTTGGCAGGCTGGGCAAAACAAATTGCCTATTTACACCAAATGGGCAAACAGGTTATTTTGGTTTCCAGTGGTGCCATTGCTGAAGGAATACAGCGCCTCGGCTGGAAAAGCCGACCCAGAGCCTTAAATGAATTGCAAGCCGCCGCCGCAGTGGGGCAAATGCGCCTCGCACAAGCTTATGAAGACGCATTCGAACAACATGGCATTCAAACCGCACAAATTTTACTGACCCATGACGATTTAAGCGGCAGAACCCGCTATTTGAATGCCAAAAGCACGCTTAAAACATTGTTACAGCTTAATATCGTCCCCATTATCAATGAAAATGACACCATTACCACGAGTGAAATTAAACTAGGTGACAACGATACTTTGGGTGCTTTGGTTGCCAACTTGGTCGAAGCCGATGCTTTGGTGATTTTAACTGACCAACAAGGGCTTTATGACAAAGACCCCAGACACAACCCTGATGCCAAACTGATTCCTCAAATTAATGCCAACTACCCTGGCATAGAAGACATGGCTGGCGGCGCTGGCAGCAGCGTGGGAACAGGTGGCATGTACACCAAAGTGATTGCTGCCAAACGCGCAGCCTTAAGTGGTGCTGCCACATTGATTGCATCTGGCAGCGAAGACAACGTATTGATTCGACTTGCTAATGGTGAACAGTTAGGAACTTTACTCACACCAGACGATGACCCCATTAGCGCACGCAAACGATGGTTAATGGGTCATTTGCAATTATCAGGCCAAGTCATGCTTGACGAAGGGGCCGTCATTGCACTGTCACAAAAACATTCTAGCTTATTACCCATCGGTTGCACCCAAGTGACTGGCAATTTTAACCGCGGCGCTGTGGTGGCCATGGTGAATCCACAAGGCGAAGAAGTGGGTCGTGGTTTAATTAACTATGCTAGCGATGAAGTCGCCAAATTGTTAAAAAAACCATCTCATCAAATCGAAAGTGTATTAGGTTATGTATCTGAGGAAGAGCTGGTACACCGTGATAATTTGGTTTTGCGTGGCATTTATCGCCAATAATTGAAAATATGACAAGATTACCGTTATTTTATGTAATCTGTCACAATTCAGTCACATCTTCCTCTTATGCTAGATGTCAGTGATTAATGACCGTGATTTTATCGAGGATACACATGGCAACAGTAAAAGTTTTGGTGGTTGAAGACGAAGAGTCTATTTTAACCTTGATTTCGTTCAATCTTGAACAAGCAGGTTTTGTTGTTTTGCAAGCGAGCAGTGTTGAAGATGCAAAGTCCATTATTGATGAAGCTTTGCCAGATGTGGTGTTATTGGACTGGATGTTACCAGGTGCATCGGGTGTACAATTTACGAAAATATTGCGACAAAATGATCGCACCAAAGATTTGCCCATTATTTTATTAACCGCCAGAAGTGATGAGTCAGATAAGGAACAAGGTCTTAATATTGGTGCAGATGATTATTTAACCAAGCCATTTTCACCCCGTGAACTGATTGCACGCATCAATGCATTACTGCGTCGACGTGCTCCACAAAAAACCAGTGAAGTCATCGATATCCAAGGCTTGGTTTTAGACCCCAATGAACGCCGTGTGTCTGGCAATGGACAATTGGTTAATTTCGGCCCAACTGAATTTAAACTGCTGCACTTTTTCATGACACACCCTGATCGAATTTATAGCCGTCGTCAATTATTGGATTTGGTGTGGGGTGACCATGTTTTTGTGGAAGAAAGAACAGTAGATGTTCATATTCGCCGTCTGCGCCGTGCGCTTGAACCCACTGGCTTTGATCAGTTAATCCACACCATCCGCGGTGCGGGTTATCGTTTTTCTCAACAACAGTAATATTAAAGGTTTTATACCGATACAATGGAACGTTTTCTGCGACACACCTTAAAAGGTTTTACTTTGGTTTTGGGCCTTGCAGCCTTTGTTTGGGTTTTATTTGATTTTAAAACCAGTTTTTATTTCACGGTGAGCTGTACCATTGTTTGGTTATTAAGCCACCTAATACAGATTGCTTTATTGATTCGCTGGTTAAACAAACCCAAATTAAGCACCGTGCCCAAAGGCATTGGTATTTGGCAAGATGTTTTCAATACCTTATTAAACCAAAGCAAAAGTCGCAAAAAACGCAAACAAAAATTGTCCCGTGCTTTGCAACGTTTTTATCGCTCCGCAGAAGCCATGCCCAATGGTGTGGTGATTCTCGATGACAATGGGCGCATTGAATGGGCCAATCCAGTTGCTTTAACACATTTCAATCTGGATCGCAAAATGGACTTTGGCTCGATTTTAGTGAATTTATTGCGCATGCCTGAATTCCACGCCTTCATGCAAGACAGCACTCAAAACCCAGGTGCATCAATTGATATTACCTTGCCAAAAGGCAAGGGTTTGACCCGTACTTTGCATGTGACTCACACCCAAGTAGACAATAAATTACAAATGCTCATTAGCGAAGACATTACTGAGCTAGAAAAAATTAATCGCATGCGTTCAGATTTTGTTGCCAATGTTTCTCATGAACTTCGCACACCGTTAACCGTGATTAATGGTTTTTTGGAAACCTTAGCGGATGCCCCCACCATTCCTGCTGACAAACGTCATCAGTTTATTGGTTTGATGCAAAAAGAGGGGGACCGCATGTTGAATTTACTAAATGATTTATTGACCTTGTCAAAATTAGAAAACAACAAGCAAGCCAATATGCAACCCGTTAACTTATCCGCATTGTGCCATCAGTTAATCCAAGAAGGCTTGAATATTTCCAAAGAGCAACATCAATTGCAAGCAGACATTGATAGCAATTTATGGACTCATGGCATTCAAATGGATTTATACAATGCTTTAAGTAACTTGGTTTTTAATGCTGTGCGTTACACACAAGCTGGCGGTTTTATCACTGTTGCCTTGAAAAAAGATGATGAGACCCAAGAGGCTATTTTTAGTGTCACTGATAATGGCCCAGGCATTGCTGCTGAGCATTTGGGGCGCATCACTGAGCGTTTTTATCGTGTTGACCCAGGTCGCTCCCGCACCCATGGTGGCACAGGGCTAGGCTTGGCCATTACCAAACATGCATTGGCTGAACACCATGCAACACTTGAGATTGAAAGCACTTTGGGCAAAGGCAGTGTCTTTAGCACTCGATTAAGCCTCACCGAAGCACCCAGCAGCCCGATAGCCCTGTCATCCAATATAGAATAAGCCAAGCAAGGGATCATCCCTTGCTTTTTCACAACACAATGAAATTTATTTCTGTTTTAATAAAATATACACAACAAACCGATTCCTATCAAAACACGCTTATAGCTTGCTTTGATA
>JASLDB010000198.1 GCA_030151665.1 Neisseriaceae bacterium | reverse complement strand
CGACTTCAACCATTGACACCAAAGCAGATTGGATAGGCAATGTCAGGGGGCAAGGTAATATTGAAGTTAGAGCATTATGGCGTAATGTTCAACCTTAACCATTGTATTATTGATTAAGACGTGCTTTTTTTGGAAGAATCATTCTAACCTTGGGATATTCATGAATGCATAACTGCTATTATTCAAACCAAATTCTTTAACTTGCAATACTGAATAAAATGGATGTGTTAAACATTATACGGTATCAATAAAATACGCTTATTATCATGAATTTTTGTGATTTATTCCATATAAAAGGTTGAATAATATGTTTTTTTTAAGAATGCTCTTGATATTGTTTCTGACATGCTACAGCATGAATTCGATGGGTATTTATGTCGACAGTGATATTTTGGTGATTGAAAGTGATGAAGAATTTGCCTCTCGCTCATTCTTGAATGATAGCCGATCAAGTAATGTTTATGCTGTAAGCATGTATAAGATTGATCGGCCTGGTAAAGCCGAGAAATCCGACTATATTGAGTCAGGTGAAGTGATGTTTGCTCCACTTAAATTGATGGTTGATCCGGGTAAAACGGATTACTTCAAAGTTTATTACCAAGGGCCTAAGGATGATAATGAACGGTATTACCGAATTATCTTAAAAGAAACTGCCGCCAAATTTGATAAGAGCACCGAAGATAATGGTAAACAAGGTCATGTTTTTAGCAGTGTTGGCCTGGATACTTATGTTGTTGTTAGACCAAGGAATATTAAATTTCAATACGATTACCAGCAGAATGCGGGTAGTATTACCAATACTGGGAATACCTTTTTTCGTGTTTTGTTGCATACAGGATGCGATGCAGAGGACGAACCAGCTATCTTTGATGTATTGCCAGGAGAAACATTAAAAAATAGGCTCCTAAGTAACAATAATCGAAGTTATATTGTTACTAAAAAACAATTTATTTCACTGAGTAAGCAATGCCCAATCAACAATTAATCTTAAAAACAATGCCGCAAAGCGGCACTGTTTTGGTTAAATAGTATTATTGGTAACGGTTTCTTCTTTAAGTGAAGGTAACGAATTGTGTACAGACTGTGCGTGAGCGATTTGCTGGCGAACCAAGTGGGCAATGGTTAAGAATAAGAAGAGGGCTCCAAATAATGACCAACGCAATATAGACAATAATGAAGTTGGCTGTGAAAAGAACAAAACCAGCAAGATGGGCATGAACAAGGTGATGGCTAAATAAATTCTTTGCCAAAATTCACCGCTGATGTCTTTGACTTCATTTCTATCGTCATTGCACAATACACGTAACACTTTTTTAATGGTAGGGCCCAAAATAAACCAACACACTGCACTAATAGCAATGGGAATAACCAGTAATAAAATAAACGGTAATAGACCGATACTTTCTACAGTACTTTGTGCGATATCTGAATTGTACATAACCACCTCCTATTATCATTGCTTCTGAATGTTAATTTATTTCTGTTAAAACTGAAATAAATATTGAAAATTTTAACCCAAAAACTTAAGAATACCGGTACCCAATTTAATAATTTTGTTCAATGTTTTACTGGGTAAAACCAACATTTTACGTGACCAAGAACACATAGTATCTAGTAATTCATGTGTGTCTTTAACCCTTTTTTGCATGGCAGGGTTTTCATTTGCAAAAGAGTCACTTTGCATAAGTTGTTCTAAAAATTGAACGGTTGGTTCAAGCTCACGTCGTTGACGCTCCAAAATAATGGTTTTGAACAATGCCCAAACATCATCTGATGTGGTGAAATGCTCACGCCTATCGCCTAGAATAGGAGCTGTTTGAATCAATTGCCAGTTTTGTAGTTCTTTAATGCTATTACTAACATTGGATCTTGCAACATTCAATGTTTGGCAAATCTCTTCTGCATTCATGGGCTCTCCCACGATATACAGTAGAGCATGAATTTGAGCTACTGTGCGATTAACACCCCACTTGGTGCCCATCTCGCCCCAGTGTAAAATAAATTTTTCAGTGGTTGGATTTAGTTTCATGTTCTAAATATAGTATTTTCTATAATTTCTGTCAATAAAGAAATTAAAAATTAAAACAAATAATCCATTCAGCGCAATGCCAATTCACCACATCCTTAAACAGTTTCGTTTAGATTTGCTTAAACTGGTTGTGATGATAAAAATACCAACCATAAAATAGCGTCAGAAGCGAAGTTTTGGTTTACTGTTTAGATTGACACCCAAAAGGATTGTATTGAGTAAATTAATCATCACCCAACAAAAAGCCCAATGAAAGAGATCATTGGGCTTTTTTACAGCAAAAGATGATTTAAGCATCCAAACCAAAAACTTTATGCAAGACACGTGCAGCCAATTCCATGTATTTCTCTTCAATCAATACTGATACTTTGATTTCAGATGTGCTAATCATTTGAATATTGATGCCTTCTTCAGCCAAAGTGCGGAACATGGTTGATGCAACACCAACATGAGAGCGCATACCCAAGCCTACAATAGATACTTTAACCACATTGTCATCACCATCAACTTTGGCAGCGCCAATATTTTTTTGTACTTCAGCCAATAGTTTTAAGGTTTTTTGATAATCAACACGGGGTACTGTAAAAGAAAAATCGGTGGTGCCCGCTTCGCCAATGTTTTGGATTATCATGTCAACTTCGATGTTAGCATCCGCAACAGCACCCAAGATTTGATAAGCAATACCTGGTTTGTCAGGTACACCACGTACATTGATACGGGCTTGGTTTTTATCAAATGCGATACCAGTAACGGCAGCTTTTTCCATGGTTGCTTCCTCTTCTAATGTAATTAAGGTGCCTTCACCTTCGTCTTGTAAACTGCTTAACACGCGCAAACGAACTTGGTATTTTCCTGCAAATTCAACGGCGCGAATTTGCAATACTTTTGAACCCAAACTCGCCAACTCCAACATTTCTTCGAATGTAATGGTGTCTAATCGCTTGGCTTCAGGAACCACGCGAGGGTCTGTGGTGTAAACACCGTCCACATCGGTGTAAATTTGGCATTCATCTGCCTTAAGTGCTGCAGCCAAAGCCACGGCAGAGGTGTCAGAGCCACCACGACCTAAGGTAGTAATGTCATTCTGACTATCAACACCTTGGAAGCCTGCAACAATTAACACTTTGCCTTGTTTAAGTTCTGCATGCATGGCATCACTATTGATTTCTTCAATACGCGCTTTGGTGTGTGAGCTGTCAGTTTTGACTGCAACTTGCCAACCTGTCATGCTTTTGGCGTCAATACCAATGTCTTTTAATGCCATGGCCAATAAGCCGATGGTTACTTGCTCTCCCGTGGACAAGATAACGTCCATTTCGCGTGGATCAGGAAATTCTTGCATCGCTTCAGCTAGAGCAACTAGGCGATTGGTTTCTCCACTCATGGCAGAAACCACAACAACAATGTCGTGTCCTTCGGCTTTAAATTTTGCAATGCGTTTCGCAACGTTTTTAATACGATCTGTGGAACCCACGGAGGTGCCGCCGTATTTTTGTACAATTAATGCCATTGTTTTCTTCTTTGTTTATCAATAATTTTGAAAGTGGAGAGATATTATTAGCACATTTGGCACAGAAAACAAGGGGCATTTGCCCCTTATTGATATTAAATGCTAGATAATGCGTTTTCTTGCTGTACGAAAAGTTCGCTAATGCCTTGTTGTGCCAAGCCAATCAGTTCAATCAAGGCGGTAGGGCTAAAGGTCGCACCTTCAGCAGTGCCTTGAATTTCCACAATATTACCACTGCTGGTCATGATGACATTTACATCGCTATCGCAATTAGAGTCCTCTGTGTACTCCAAGTCCAATAATGGTATGCCTGCAACAATGCCAACAGAAACCGCAGCTACCGATTCTTTGATTGGGTTTTCAGTGATAACGCCTGAATCCAATAATTGTTGAATGGCAATCTTTAATGCTACAAAAGCGCCTGTGATGCTGGTTGTGCGTGTACCACCGTCGGCTTGAATCACATCACAGTCAATTAAAATTTGTCTTTCACCTAGCTTTTCCAAGTCAACAACTGCACGAAGGGCTCGACCAATTAAACGTTGGATTTCTTGCGTACGGCCACTTTGTTTGCCAGCGGCAGCTTCTCGACGCATGCGAGAATGGGTCGATCGTGGCAACATGCCATATTCCGCTGTGACCCACCCTTGGTTTTTGCCTTTTAAGAATGGGGGTATATTTTCTTCCACACTGGCTGTACAGATAATTTTGGTGTTACCACATTCAATGAGTACAGAGCCTTCTGCTTGTGACAAGAAATGGGTGGTGATGCGAATAGGGCGCATTTCGTTATTTTGACGAGAAGTGCGAATCAATGTACTCATGTAAGAGTGCTCCGAGAAAATAAGAAAATTAGAATAAGCCATGATTATACACTTATCTAAAATGACTGTTTCATCGTGAGAAAAATAAGCCTATCTTTCAGCTAAACGACACGGTAAGATAAGCACCATAGCATGAATTGGTATGGTGCCCGTTGCATGCTAGCCATTTTAAAGGATTAGATTATGATTAAAAGCATGACTGGTTTTGCCAATATTAGTCAAGATGCGCAAACCCATCGCTTGAATATTGAATTGCGCGCAGTCAATCATCGTTATTTGGATATTCAATTTAGAATGCCAGATGAGTACCGTTTTTTAGAAGGGGCAATGCGTGAATTGATTTCAGCACATGTTTCTCGTGGCAAAGTGGAATGCCGTTTAAATCAACAGTTATTACCACAAAGCAATGATCAATTGCATATTAACCATGATTTGCTTAATCAATTAGCAATAATCAATCAAGAGGCTTTGGCAAAACACCCTTTATTAAGTCCATTGTCTGTTGCAGATCTATTGCGTCACCCTGGTGTTTTATTGGGGCAAGATACTGATAAAGAAGCAGTACAAGAATCCATATTAACCATGCTTAAAACAGCCTTGCTAGATTTTAACCAAAGTCGTGAGCGAGAAGGTGCAAAATTGGCTGAGCATTTACAAGATCGTCTAAGCCAAATTGGGGTGATTGTTGAAGAGGTTCAGCTTAAATTACCAGTGTTAATCCAAGAGCACATCGAAAAGTGTGAACAGCGTTTACGTGATGCCTTGGTGCAAATCGAAGATGACCGCTTAAAACAAGAGTTTGCTTTGTTTATGCAAAAAGCAGATGTGGATGAGGAATTGTCACGCCTACGCACACACATTGCTGAAGTTTCGCGTATTGTTTCTGGCAAAGGCTCTGTGGGTAAGCGTTTGGATTTTTTAATGCAAGAATTAAACCGAGAAGCCAATACCTTGGGCAGTAAAGCCATTGCAGCAGAATGCACACAAGCTTCGGTTAATTTGAAAGTATTAATCGAGCAAATGCGAGAACAAGTGCAAAATATTGAATAAAATAAAATGCTCGCCTAGGCGAGCATTTTTTATTTCTGTTTACCTTGACCAACACAACAAAGCAAACCAAAAGCCAATAAACCAATGATGGCAATATTGGCCAAATAATGCCATCCACTGGCAATAGGGGCACCCAATTGATTGTACAAAAGTGATGCATGAATTCCAGATGTACTGGGCAATGCCCACCGTATGTATTGCAAGGCTGTTGGTAAACCTTCACTGGGCCATGACACCCCAGATAAAAAGTACATTGGTAAAGACGTGAATAAAATCACTTGCACCGCACGTTCACGGTTTTTCATCCAAAGGCCACACAATGCCCCCAAAATGACAATGGTTGGTACCAACACCAAGCCCAATAAACTGGCACCCCATAAATTGCCTGCTCTGGTGTAATTGTTTAAGTAAAATAACCAACCAAAATAAAAGCCCATCATCAAATAGCCAATGATTGATAAGGCTGCAATTCTGCCTAGCCAAACACGAAGGCGTGTTTTTGCCAATTTTTTTTCATACCAAGTACCCACCATGAGGGCGACACCCATGAGCAAAGTTTGGTGCAAAATAATGATTGCCACAGCAGGTACAACATAACTACTGTAACCTTCGCTTGGGTTGTAATGGGTTTGAATCGTCAAGGATAATGGATTACTGGTGAAATAAGCTTGTGGCAAGCTTTGACCTCGTGCACCCAATTCTTTAATAGACAAACCCACTGATAAAGTGCCAATTGACTTAGCAAATCCCATGGAAACACCTTCGTTAAGCAATGCGTAACTACCAGTGGTTGCTACCGATACAGTCGCTTCTCGCTTATAAAGAACATCGCGTTTTAAGTCACGGGGTATCACCATGTAGCCATCAATCTTGCCCTGCCAAAATAAATCTTTGGCCTCCTCAACGCTACTGGCCATCTGCACTTGTAAGTTGGGACTTGCCATTGCATAGCGGGTGATTTGTCTAGATAAATTGGTATTATCGTGGTCAATAATGGCAACAGGAATTTGCCGAGCCAATTGATTGCTGTATGGCCAAGGGTATAAAAAACCATACAATAGCGGTGCCAATACAATTAACAATAGGGGACCAATATCGGTAAAAATCCCTTTTAGTGTTTGTAAAAAAGCAGCAATAAAACCATCATTTTGTGTTGGCATTATCGAGCCCCCCAGCGCTTAGGTAAATGAAATGCTCGTTTTAATGTTAATACATTCAAAACCATGCAAATCAAAATGGCAAGGATGTAACCAGATAACGTTGGCAAGGCATAAGAAGCAGGTGCACCCATTTGCATTTGCCTAACTTGCAAAATACCATAGTGGGTATAAGGCAAGATCATGGCCCAAATATAGGCGCCTTGGGTCATGGCTAACAAAGGGAAGCCAATGCCACTAAAGGCAAAAGCAGGGGCAGTTAATAGCCCCGTGCCAGACAGCGCCATGCGTAAAGATAGTGTTAATAACGAGAAAAAACCACCCAGTGCAATTGAAAATATACTCAAGGCACAGGCTGATAAATACGTTACCAGCCATGATGATATGGAAACAGCATGGGTTTTCTGAATCAAGTACATCATCACGGCATTGAGTAGCAAAAAGGCAATGATTGATGGCAAAAATTTACCCAACAAAGCCCAAAGTAAATGCCCAAGCTTAATATTGTATTCGTGATTTTTTTGCAGCCATATTTCTAGTGTTTTGTCACGAAGTTCACGACCAACCGCATAAGCACCTGCTGTCATCGCCAAGATGTGCAATAAAGCAGGCATCATGGCTGTGCCCAAAAATAACTGGTAATCTGATGAAATATTGAACAACGGTACCAATCGTGTTGTCACTGGGGCAAAATTGCCTTTCGCTTGCGTAGCAGTAGATCCACTAGCCATTCGCAGCTTGATTTGTACACCCGCGGAAACAGTCCCAATAATTTGTTGCAAATTGCTTTGAATCAGCTTGGAGTGGGTACCATATTGACTATTGACATGTGCAACCACATAACTTGGCTGCCCAGATTTCAGTTGTTGACTCAGTTGCGTAGGCAATACCACCACAGCAAAAACGTCATTGCGTTGCAAACCATCTTGAGCTGCCTGATTATCAGCATATTGGGTTTTAACTTTTAACAATGGACTGGCATCAATATAACGGGTGATTTGGCGACTAATGCTACTGTGGTCTTGATCCAAAACAGCAATGGGCAGTTTATAAGGCACAATGGGGCTAAATATCCACCAAATCAATAAAATGGACAACAAAGGAACCCATGTTACCATTGCCATGTCCCATCGACTGGACCGAAGCCAGCTCCACTCAGCATCCAGGCTGTGAAGAAAAACGTCTTTTTTTGCCATGGTTAATCTTTATAAAGTAACCAAGACACTCATGCCAGGGCGCATGTGTTCTATGGGAACAATAGGGCGAGCCTTAACTTCAAATGTTTTTAGGTCAAAACCTTGGTTATTGCGTGTCGAACGCCATGTCGCAAAATCAGCCAAAGGGGAGCTGGCATACACTTTAAATGTTGCTATTGCCTTTTGTCCATTTTTACCCAATGCTGGTAATTCACCTTTGAATTGCGCACCAATGGCAAATCGACTAATTTGATCTTCACGTACATTCAGCACCACCCATTGGTCTTTTAAATTAACCACACTGATAGCAGGTACACCTTGAGGGTTGATTTGACCTACTTTGGCGATGATGTTAGATACTTCACCCATCACTGGGCTTTTGAGCTTGGCTTCATCTTCTGCAACTTGTGCTTCTTTGACAACCGCACCATATTGTCTTGCCATGGCATCAGCCGCAGCAATATCTTCTTTTCTAGCACCTTCTTGCGCCATATTGTATTGGGCTTTTGCAGCCAGTGCTTGGTCACGAGATGCAGTGTAATTGGCATAAGCTTCATCTCGTTTTTGCTTGGATAATAAGCCTTCACTGGCTAATTTATTAACACGATCATATGTTTTTTGTGCTAAATCAGCTGCTGCTTGCGCACGAAAATAAGTTTGTTTTGCCATTTCAATTTCTTGCGGTCGGGCACCAGATTGTGCTTTGTCAGCTTGTGCTTGTGCTGCATCATGTGCTGCATTGGCTTGAGCGACTTTGGCATCAATTTCAGGGCTATCAAAACGCATAATAGGGGTGCCAATGCTAATTTGTTGCCCTTCTTTGACATACACTTCAGCAATTCGTCCGGCAACTTTAGGGGCAACATCAATTTCTTCTGCTTCCATTTGCCCTTGCAAAATAATGGCATCTGGTTTTGAAGCCATTGAGAAGCCAACAATAATACCAGCAATAGCCAAAAGCAATGTACTGGTTCCCATGATGATTTTTTTCTTATTCATGTGTTATTTCCTTAAGGCTTTACTTTGGTATCGGCTTGTTTTAAATACAAGCTAAATTGTTCAGGGATACCTGCGCTATTGAGTAGTGCAGACAATGCTTGAACATAAGAATTGGCTGTTTGCAATTGTTCAGTCTTGGCTTTGGTCAGATTAACTTGTGCATCAATGGCTTCTGAAACAGTACCCAAGCCCTCTTTAAGACTGGCTTGGCGCAGACGCAAATATTCTTCTGCTGCTTTGATGCTGCTATTCATCGATAAATAAGCCAAGCGAGCGTTTTCGACATCTCGCCAATTTTTTTCCACCAAAATACTAATGTCTTCTTTGGCTTGTTGATCCATTAAGTTTGCTGCATTAATGGTTGCCAAACTGGCTCGATTCATTAAACGCCTATCGACACTGCTCCATAATGTCCAGCGCAGATTAACACCTGCCATTCTATTGGGGTTGTTACTTTTGATTTGGTGTTGTGCAAATAAAGTA
Source organism: Neisseriaceae bacterium (assembly GCA_030151665.1). Taxonomy (GTDB): domain Bacteria; phylum Pseudomonadota; class Gammaproteobacteria; order Burkholderiales; family Neisseriaceae; genus JASLFS01. Next base: position 4,090 of record JASLDB010000198.1, on the reverse strand, counting down.
ATATCTGGCTTAAAACGTGATTCGCTAACTTGGTGCATCGCTTCGGCTTGCTCTTTTTTAGCCGATACTTTCTCTAAACCAGGGTGGTTTTTCATGGCTAGATCCAAAAAGTAATCCAAGCTTGGTAATGGCTTTTGGTTGAGGAACAATGCGGTCGTCGGGGCAATGCGTCGATTACTTTGTAATAGGCGTTGCAAAGCAACATTGGCTAAGATGGCGTCACTATTGGCTTTTTCATAATCGCGCTTAGCATTTTCTAATGCAACTTTGGCTTGCAAGCGTTCTACTTTGGCAATCATGCCTTCGTCTAACATGCGCTGTGCTGTTTTGTCGTGTACAGTAATCGCGGTTACGGCATCTTGACGCAATTGCGCTGCGGATTGTGCGAGTTGAGAGCCGAAATAACGGGTAACCAATTGAGCTTGAACTTCTGCTTGTTGATTTCTGTTATCTGCTTGTGCTTCATGAGAACGGCCTTTTGCTAAGTTTTTGACAGCACTGACTTTCCCACCTGTGTAAATGGGCCACAATACATTGGCATTGGCGAACTGATAATGGCCATGCACACGCGCACCAACACCGACATTGCGCAGTTTATTATCAATATCCCCCATGCCACCAAGGGGATTATTGATATCAATGGAAGTGTCATCCATCATTTGGCCAACCGTGGTATCGCCAGAAAAATCATAATAACCTGTGTTGCCTGATACTGTCACAATCGGGCCACCAAATAATTTCAAAGCTTGTTCTTCTAAAGTTTTGCTCTCTAATATTTGCTTAGAAGCTTGTAATTGGGGAGAACCCGATTGCAATAAACTTTGTGCCTCTTCAAACATTAAAGTCGTTGCTGGCGTGTTTAAGAGTGACTGGGTTTCATTTTGTTGTATTAATTGGTTCGGGGGTGGTAAGGCATTGGGTTGTGCCCATGCTTGTTGCATGGCGCAACCCAATGTTGATCCTAAAATAGCAGGGATTAATAAGGAGCAAGTATTTTTTTTGAGTGACATCACTGCATCATGCCTTTTATCTGGGTGCAAGTTCGATGATGGATTATCATGGCATGGTGAGTATTTGTTAGGTGCCATGATAATCCATCATCGAAGGAAAATTGAGTCAAAACCCAATGCATGCCCAGCATTTTACTGAAAAAATGCTTATGCGCAAAACATTTTGCTTCACTAAATGTTTTTTTAACAGACACGCTACACAATTGAAACCATGTTAAATTTTTAGAAAGCAAACTGAGTAATTGCTTTAGTGAGTGACTTAAAAAGATAATTTATCTGTAAATTGCCACTGGCCTAAAGACACTTTTTCATCAAAAAGGTTTAGTTGCCCAATGGCGACCCTGACCAAACGCAAGCAAGGAAAACCTGCTTTGGCAGTCATGCGACGAACTTGACGATTTTTTCCTTCACAAATTTGAATTTCTAACCAAAAATCGGAAACATTTTTTCTTTCGCGAATGGGTGGGTTGCGTGGCCATAATTTGACAATTTCATCCTCACCCAATACACGTACTTTTGCAGGCTTGGCTTTGTAATCACTTAACTGTATACCATCTTTTAATAATTGTATTTTAGCCTCATCCACAACGCCTTCAACTTGTGCCCAATAGGTTTTGTAAACTTTGTTTTTGGGTTCGGCAATTTGGGCTTGTAAACGCCCGTTATTGGTGAGTAACAGCAATCCTTCACTATCGGTGTCTAATCGGCCAGCAGGATAATATTCAGGTTCAAGAATATAATCTTTTAAAGATTGGTGTTTCTCGTGAGCAGAAAATTGACAAATAACACCATAAGGCTTATTAAATAGAATGAGTTGGCTTTTTTTTGTGTTCATGATGCAATCTAAATAGCTATTATTGGGGTGGGGTTTGACTAGCGCAAACCAACAAAATCTTGCATAATGCAAAGCTATTATCACATATTTTCAATACGTGAAATAATGACTTTGCAGCTGCGGTGTCTATCACCGTGTCAAACTAATCTATCAGGAGGTAATATGAGCCACATTGTTGTCCCTACAGAAGGTCAAAAAATTGTCGCTGGTCAAGCTATTCCAAACAACCCAATCATTCCATTCATCGAAGGTGATGGTATCGGTGTTGACATCACGCCAGTGATGAAAGCCGTTATTGATGCTGCTGTTGAAAAAGCATATGCTGGTGAGAAAAAAATCCACTGGATGGAAGTTTACGCTGGTGAAAAAGCAACGCGTGTTTATGGTGACAATGTTTGGTTGCCAGAAGAAACCTTGGAAGCATTAAAAGAATTTTCTGTATCAATCAAAGGCCCAATGACCACACCCGTGGGTGGCGGTATTCGTTCATTGAACGTTGCTTTGCGTCAAGAATTGGACTTGTTCCAATGCGTGCGTCCTGTACGTTATTTCAGTGGTGTTCCTTCTCCATTAAAAGACCCTAGCCAAACTGATATGGTTATCTATCGCGAAAACACAGAAGATATTTACTGTGGTATCGAGTGGGAAGCTGAAACAGAAGATGCTAAAAAAATCATTGCATTCTTGCAAAACGAAATGGGCGTTAAAAAAATCCGTTTCCCAGAAACTTCTGGTATCGGTATCAAACCTGTTTCTAAAAATGGTACACAACGTTTGGTACGTGCTGCGATTCAATACGCTATCGACAATGACCGTGACAGTGTAACCATCGTTCACAAAGGCAATATCATGAAGTTCACTGAAGGTGGCTTCCGTGATTGGGCTTACGAGTTGGCCAAAACCGAGTTTGGTGCTGAATTGATTGATGGCGGTCCATGGTGCCAATTCAAGAACCCAAAAACTGGTAAAAACATCATTGTTAAAGATGCGATTGCCGATGCGTTCTTGCAACAAATTCTATTGCGTCCTGCTGAGTACGATGTTATTGCAACATTGAACTTGAATGGTGACTATGTTTCTGATGCGCTAGCTGCTCAAGTTGGTGGTATTGGTATTGCCCCAGGTGCCAATATTTCTGATAACTACGCTATTTTTGAAGCAACTCACGGTACTGCACCTAAATATGCAGGTCAAGACAAAGTAAACCCAGGTTCTTTGATTCTGTCTGCTGAAATGATGTTGCGCCACCTAGGCTGGAAAGAAGCTGCTGATTTGGTGATTGCTTCTATGGAAAAAGCCATCGCTGATAAACAAGTGACTTATGACTTTGCTCGTTTGATGGACGGTGCAAATGAAGTATCTTGCTCTGCATTTGGTAACGCCATGATTGAACGCATGTAAGTCATTGCTATCCATAAAAAAACCTGCATGAAGATGCAGGTTTTTTTATGCAATAACACAATAAATATATCGAGAATGATTCAGTGAGTTAGTTTCTTGCCATATTCAATTTTTGAGTACAGTGATTATTTTGCTAAAGAGACCACCTTATTGAATAAGTAAGTCAATAAGGTGGATTCTGAGGTTAGCGCAAATTCGGGCTAATAGCCAAAATTGCTGACAATACAGATTCACCCAAACGCAATGAGCGTTGGCCATTCCAACCAAAATCGTCATCTGGTAAATTGTCATTGTCTTTAAACGGCATTTCGATGGTATAAGCCAAGCAATCAAATGTGTCTGCCACCCAATTACAAGCGACAGTCATATTGGCTTCATTTGGAGCATCTTTGGGGTAGCCATATTCATCTTGAAAATCTGGACTGGCTGCCATAAATGCGGTTTTAAAGCTTTCTTCTAACTGGTGGCGTTTATCGCTATAACTTGGTGTACCTTCTGAGCCAGCTGCAAAAATATAAGGGATGGCTTCATCACCATGAATGTCTAAGAATAAATCCACACCTGTGTTTTGCATGCGTTCACGCACATAATAAACTTCAGGGCTGGTTTCAAGACTGGGTGTTGCCCATTCTCGATTTAAATTGGCACCAGCTGCATTGGTGCGCAAGTTGCCTAAATAAGCACCGTCTGGGTTCATATTGGGCACGACATAAAAGGTTGCACGGTCTAAAATGGCACGGGCTGTGGGATCTTGGCTATCCAGTAAGCGATCTAAAAAGCCTTCAATAAACCATTCTGCCATGGTTTCTCCTGGGTGTTGTCGAGCAATCACCCAGATTTTCAA
>JASLDB010000195.1 GCA_030151665.1 Neisseriaceae bacterium | reverse complement strand
GTGATTGGCTTAGACGATAATTTCCCACCAATGGGTTTTCGTGATGAGAAAAATGAATTGGTTGGTTTTGATATTGACATGGCACGTGAAGCCGCTAAACACATGGGAATTGAAGCAGAATTCAAGCCGATTGATTGGGCAGCGAAAGAATCTGAATTAAAAAGTAAACGTGTGGATTTGTTATGGAATGGCTTAACAATTACAGAAGAACGTAAGCAAAATATTGCTTTCACTTCGCCATACATGGAAAACCACCAAATTATTGTGGTTGCTGCTAATTCTCCGATTAAAGTGAAGACCGATTTAACGGGCAAAGTTGTTGGTGTGCAAGATGGTAGCAGTGCTGTACCAGCTATTGAAGCCGATACTGTATCCAAAAGCTTTAAAGAGTTGAAAAAATTTGGTGACAACGTGACTGCACTCATGGATTTAAGCAGTAAACGCTTGGATGCTGTGGTGGTTGATGAAGTGGTGGGACGCTATTACGTTGCCAAAAAACCGACTGAATATGTGGTGTTAAATGATAACTTTGGCACTGAAGAGTATGGTGTGGGTATGCGTAAAGAAGATGAGGCGTTGCAAAAGCAGTTACAAACCGCATTAGATGCCATGAAAGCAGATGGTACTTCTGCTAAAATTGCCAATAAATGGTTTGGTAAAGATATCATCAAATAAAGACATTTGTTGATTTGCTCTACCACAACGCTGCACCAATATTGGATTGGGCAGCGTTGTTATTTCAATTTCCAAGTTAAGACAAACTGACACAATATGGATTATTTTCTTCAAATGTTACCACCCATGTGGGATGGGGCTAAGATTACACTGGGGCTTTTTGCGATCACGCTGATTTTGTCCATTCCTTTGGGTTTGGTATTGGCATTGATGCGCATGTCCCGCCTACCCATATTGGGTCAATTGGTGAATGGCTATATTTGGTTAATGCGTGGTACGCCATTGATGTTACAAATGCTGTTTATTTATTTTGCTTTGCCATCTGTTGGCATTTTACTGCCTGATTTTACAGCGGCCGTTGTGGCGTTTGCTTTGAATTATGCTGCATATTTTGCTGAAATTTTCCGTGCTGGTATTCAGGGTGTGGGTCGTGGTCAGTATGAAGCAGCCAAAACTTTGGGGATGTCTTATCCGCAGACCATGCGCCGCATTGTTTTGCCACAAATGTGGAAAAAAATCTTGCCACCTTTATCCAATGAAACCATTACTTTGGTTAAAGATACCTCACTTGTGTATGTTTTGGCTTTAAATGATTTATTGCGGGCTACTCGAAATATTGTACAACGTGATTTCAATATTTCGCCTTTTATCACAGCAGCTGCTTTTTATTTAATTATGACCTTGATTTTGACTTGGATTTTCCAATACATGGAGAAGCGTTATGCCGTCTACGAAGACTAATTTAATGATAGATGCTCAGCACATTCGCAAATCCTATGGTAATTTGGAAGTGTTAAAAGATGTGTCTTTGCAAGTGAAGTCATCGGAAGTGATTGCCATTATTGGTTCATCTGGTTCTGGTAAATCGACGTTATTGCGTTGTTTAAACCATTTGGAAACCATTCAATCTGGCAGTATCGTGATTGAAGGTCAGGTGATGGTGGACACGGATGAGACAGGGCATTGTCACTACCAAGATGACAAAACGGTGAAAGCCATTTGTAGCCACATGGGCATGGTGTTTCAACAGTTTAATTTATTTCCCCACATGACCGTTTTGCAAAACATTATTGAAGCACCAATGATTGTTAAAAAAATGAGCAAAGCGGATATTTTACCCCTTGCCCAAGGTTTGTTGGCCAAGGTGGGTTTGGCTGATAAAGCTGATTTTTATCCATCACAATTATCTGGTGGTCAGAAGCAGCGGGTTGCCATTGCTAGGGCTTTGGCCATGCAGCCCGATATTATGTTGTTTGACGAGCCAACATCGGCATTGGACCCAGAATTAACAGGTGAAGTGTTAAAAACGATGCAGCAATTGGCAGAGGATAATATGACCATGGTAGTGGTAACCCATGAGATGGGTTTTGCCCGTGAAGTCGCTGATTATGTTTATTTTATGGATGGTGGTGTGATGGTGGAATCAGGGCCTGCTAAAGCCTTTTTTGATCATCCACAGAACCCACGCACCCAAGCTTTTTTAAGTGGCATGTTAAAGTAAATATTGATAAGAAACCGACTGCTAAGCAGTCGGTTTTGGGTTTAGGCATGTTTTTTGGCATAGTCTTGTAGGTGATTCAAGATATTTTGCCAACCTTGTTGTTGTACTTCTATAGGGTTGGTGTTCTCTGCATCAAAAGTAACAGTGATTCGGCTGTATTCGCCTTCTTCTACAAAATCAACCACAACATGGCGATTATCAAACAGGGTAAATTCTAAGTGCTTACCCAATTCGACCATCGTATAAATAGCCGTAAAATCAAATTCAAAACTGCCATCTTTGGCAGCCATTTTTGCCAAGTATTGACCACCGACACGCAAGTCATTGCTAGCATGTGGGCAGTGCCAAGAATCCTCAGCAAAATTCCATTGTGTAATGTGTTCTGGTGAGGTGTAATACAGCCAAGCTTTTTGGACAGTACAAGGCAAGTCAATAGCCACTGTTAGGGTTTTTGTCATGGTGTTTTTCTTTGCGATAAAGACGTTAAATATGATTTTGGCATCATATCATTATTGTTTTTTTTGCACCATATTTTCGATTTGTTGATGTGTATGTTATTGGCAATATCTTTATTTTGATTGATAAATAATATTATTTTACGATAGGCGTTTCATGTAGATAGCGCCATTGCCATTGGTCATTGTTGACTTCAATACAAGCACAAGCGATTCGACTCATGGGGGAGGGTTCATGGTGGGTTTCTTGGTATTGCAACCAAATGGTGTTGGCATGGTGTGCTAACACCATAATATTGGATACTTCTATGCGTAAAGTAGGGCGAGTGCCTTGTTTACTCGTGAACATGGACAATACTGTATTCAATGTAACACACTGGCCTGTGATGGTAACCATCTGAAAATCAGGGTGAAATGCCGCTTGAATGGCTGTTAAATCAGCAGCATTTTTTCGGGTAAAAACATGGGCAATGGTGTCGTGAATGGCTTGAACACTGTTTTTGGCTAAATCAATCATGGTTGGCATGAACTTAATCCTTCTTGGGGTGAGGTAGGGTTGATGGTAATTTTGGTATCACAAGCATAACCAGGGCACAAAGCAAGGCCAACATGGCAAAGCTGTAAACATAAGCGGTGGGTAATGAGGTTAATTGCTGATTAAATGCCAAGAGCAAGGTTGCCAATGTAATACCGACACTCAAGGCAATCTGACGGTTAATATTCCAAAGTACACTGCCTTTTAATAAATCTTGGCCACTAAAATCCAACAATGCCGTGGTCTGTGCGGCATTGGCACTAAGACCACCACCGATACCCATGAGGGTATAGCTCAAGAGCATGGGTAAAAATAAAGTGCTAGGAAGGCTAATGACCAAGCTCATCATCCCCAAAGCATGCAGTGATACACCCAGTAGTAATAGTTTTTTGGCACCGATAGCATGGTAGTAACGTCCACCCAATAGCATGGCCATAAAAGCCCCTGTGGCGTAAAACAACATTAATTGTCCAGTGTGTGTGGCTGAAAAATGAACCACGGTTTGCAAATAAAAAATAGCCAAAAGATTGATGCCTGTAAATAGACCCGGTACGGCATGGTATACCAGCACACAAACCCATAAATTAGATGATTTTAATAAATGCAAATCCAAGATGGCATCTTGGTGATGTTTGGCATGGTGGTGATACCAACCCAGACACAATAAAGCCAGTAACAATGCACCATAAGGCAGTAGTGAGAAAGCCTTAGTAGACCCCAGTTGTGTGAGTGCCAATAGCAACAATAATAAACCCACGCTCACCAAAACCAATCCTTTAAAGTCTGGTGCTGCGGTGGCTGCAGGAGGTGTTTCTTTAAGCCATATCGCAGCCAAAATCGCAGCCAACAAAGCCAAAGGCACGTGCACCCAAAAAATCCAAGACCAGCTGGCATGGTCAATCAACATGCCACCCAAACTGGGTGATAGTGCTGGTGCCAATAAGGCAACAGCCATAATCAAAGTGGAGATTTTACTGCGCTGTGCGACAGGAAATGCTGCAAAAACCAAAGCTTGTCCGACTGGAATCATTAAACCACCACCCAGTCCTTGGATAAATCGCCAAAAAAGTAAGGTGGGAAACTGCTGACTGAAACCACAAAAAAAGCTGGCGACTGCAAAAATTAGCATGGATAGTGTTAATAGTGTTTTGCTGCCCAATCGCCCACTGAACCAACTACTTAAAGGCATAATCAAGCTTAAACCCAGAATATAGGCATTGCTGACCCAAGTGGTATCACTGGGGGATAACTGCATGGTTTGCGCAATATTTGGTAAAGCCATAGCGGACATGAAAATATTGACGCAATCAATAAAAAAGCCCAGTAAAAATACACAAGCCACTTTGTAAGGATAAGACATGGTGGATGGTTAGCCAGATGAAAAAAGAATCGCCATGCTAAGGTTTGATGCTAGTGTTGTCGATGCAATCAAGCTAAAATAATTGTTAATTAAAATTAAACAATCAAGTTACTATGTCTGATAAAAGCAAACAAATTAATGTCTTTTTACAAGTGGTGGAGTCTGGTTCATTCACCAAAGCTGCAGATGCTCTGGGTTTAAGCCGTGCCATGGTGAGTTTGCATATCAAAGATTTGGAAGCATATTTGTCTGTGAGTTTGCTTAATCGCAGCACCAGAAAAGTGAGCCTGAGTGATGCAGGTCAGTGTTTTTACCAAGATTGCAAAAACATACAACAAGACATGGCTGCAGCCATTGAGCGTGTGCAACAACAAGAACAGCACATTCGGGGCACATTGCGCATCAGCTCAACCCAAGAATTTGGTCAACGTTTTATTGCCCCATTGTTACCATTATTCGCCAAGCAATACCCGAATTTGCATGTGGATTACCGTTTTGATTCCAGTATTAGTGACTTATTAACCGATAAATTGGATGTTGCTATTCGCTTAGGCCAATTGCCAGATAGCAGTTTAAAAAGTCGCCACTTGGGACAATACGATATTGTGTTGGTTGCTACACCTGATTATTTGCTCAACCACCCAATTGATAAACCCAGTGATTTATTAACCAGCCCATGGATCGCCCAAAGCCAATGGCAAAATAGCCATTTTATTTTAGAGCATAAGGATAATCCGGCACAGAATTTTCATTTTATTGCCCCAAAAGCGCAGTATGTTAGCAATGCAGCCAGTTTAACCCACACTTGGCTAAACGCTGGTTTGGGTATTTCGATTTGTCCTATGTGGCTTATTGCTGAAGATTTAAAAACGGGAAAATTACAACAAGTATTACCTGATTACACTTTGCCCAAGCAGAATATTCAAGCCGTTTATTTGCAACAACGCCATCTACCCCAAAAAATCCGTTTGTTTATTGATTTTCTGTTACAGGCAGAAAAAGAATATAGTGCGGAATTTATGGTGCTGATTTGATATGATGATAATAAATAATCGAAAACATAATCGGGCAATGGCGCTTAGAAAATAAAAATGCCAAATTTAAGCCAAAAGGATAAGGGTATATTGGTTGCTCATGGCATCAGATGAGCAGCAAATGAATGACTAAAGGGATAATATGCAGTATAGGCAGGAATCTTTGTTACAAGGGGTCGTATTGGATTTAGAAGTGAATCCAAGCAGCAATACTATTTTTAAAATAGGTGCACTATTTCCTTATAAAAATATTGCCAAAGAATATGATGTTCAAAATGATAAGGCGTTGCAATTGGCCTTGCGTGAGATTGATGATTTGGCTGCAGATGCTTTGTTTGTGGTTGGGCACAATGTGATTAACCATGATTTAGCCATATTAAAACAGCAGTCCCCGTATTTATCGTTATTGTCTTTACCTGTGGTCGATACATTGCATTTGTCCCCACTGGCATTTCCACAAAACCCCTATCATCGTTTGGTGAAAAATTACAAAATTATCAGTGATAGCTTGAATTCACCATTGGCTGATTGTGAGGCTACATGGCAATTGTATCAAGAACAATACACAGCACTTTTAGCGATACAGGCGACCTACCCATTGGCTTTGCGATGTTTCCAAACCCTATTGGCACATGAAAAATTACCAGATTTTTATTTTGCAAGTTTAAGTCAGGAGGATTGCTTGGATAAAGTGGCATTGCAAGCGGGTATCTTGACGATGGTAAAAGAAGAGCCAGCCAATGTATCTTCGTTGCAACGAGATATTAAGGTTTGTAAAACACGACTGCTAAAATTGATTAAAGAGGATGTTTTCCAAGTTGATCAAGCTTGGCCGATTGCATACGTTTTATCATGGTTGCGGGTTTCAGGAGGAAATTCGGTATTGGCACCTTGGGTGAGGTATCAATTTCCTGAGGTGGGGCAATTGATTTTTGCATTGCGAGATACACCTTGTGATAATCCAGCTTGTCAATATTGTCAAAGTACACACAATCCTCGAGCTGAATTAAAGCGTTATTTTGGTTTCGATGACTTTCGTTATGAAGAAGATGGCAGTAGTGTGCAATATGATGTGACTTTGGCAGGGATGCGCAGTCAGAATGTATTGGCTATTTTGCCAACGGGAGGTGGTAAGTCCATTTGTTACCAATTGCCAGCTTTGAACCGTTATCATCGAAATGGTAGTTTAAGTATTATTATTTCACCATTGCAATCTTTGATGAAAGACCAAGTTGATGGCTTAAAAAAACGAGGCATTGCATCAGTGGCTATGCTCAATGGTATGTTGTCCTTGCCTGAGCGTGCGGAGGTATTGGATAAGATACAACTAGGGGATATTGGCTTATTACTGGTGTCGCCTGAACAGTTTCGCAATAAAGGTTTTCAAAATGCCATTGCTCAAAGAAGTATTGGCTCATGGATTTATGATGAAGCACATTGTTTATCAAAATGGGGCAGTGATTTTCGTCCAGACTACTTGTATGTGGCTAAGTTTATTAAAAAATTCTCAGCTGATCATCCTGTCGCACCGATTGCTTGTTTTACCGCGACTGCAAAACCAGATGTAATTGAAGACATTCGACATCATTTTTCATCGATATTATCAACTACATTTTATGAGCGAATCAGCTATCAAGCCCGAGAAAACCTGCATTTTGATGCTTTTTTGTGTCAAAGCGGAGAAAAAATAACATTGATGGATGCTTTGTTAAAATCAGAGCTAACCAATAACCAAGGTGGGGCTGTGGTGTTTGTGGCCAGTCGGAAAAAAGCAGAAAGCCACGCTGAGCATCTGCGTAAATTGGGTTGGAACTGTCAGCATTTTCATGCTGGTCTATTACCCAATGAAAAGCAAGACATACAAGAAGCATTTATTCAAGGTGATATTCAAATCATTGTTTCAACCAATGCATTTGGTATGGGGGTGGACAAACCTGATGTGCGCTTGGTGATTCATGCGGAT
>JASLDB010000185.1 GCA_030151665.1 Neisseriaceae bacterium | reverse complement strand
CAGGGACTTTAATGTCTGATAACTCGTAAAGATTACGACCAATGGCTTCTGATTGACCACGTTCTTCCGCGCCAATACCGGGGTATGCACCTGGCGTATCAACAAAAGTCATGATCGGTAATTTAAATTTTTCGGCCAATTTAATTAAACGCAAAGCTTTGCGGTAGCCTTCTGGTTTGGGCATACCAAAGTTGCGATAAATTTTTTCTTTGGTATCTCTGCCTTTTTGATGGCCAATAACCACCACGCTTTGGCCATTAAATCGTGCCAAACCACCAACAATTGCAGGGTCATCAGCAAAAGCCCGATCACCATGCAATTCTTGAAAATCAGTAAACAATGCCTCAACATAATCCAAAGTATAAGGACGTTGGGCATGGCGTGACACTTGCGACACTTGCGACGCAGTTAATTTACCAAAAATAGATTTGGTTAAATCATCACTTTTCTTTTGCAATCGAGTAATTTCTTCAGAAATATCGACAACAGAATCATCCTGAACAAAGCGCAGTTCCTCGATCTTCTGGACCAATTCGGCAATAGGCTGCTCAAAATCTAAAAAAACTTGTTTCATTTACCTGTTTTCCATCAGCTAAAAACTGAGAACATCATACGCTATGTGCCGTACTTCTGCAGTAAAATTGCAATCAAATCACGGTTATTTTCATGTTTTATTGACAAAACAATATTAAATCATGGATTTAGAGCTAAAACCTTAATTGGCGCAACCTGTTACTTAACAACCATACCAAAACGGTCTGCCATTGTGCCAGCCCTGACAACGCATGGGGCGGCGCCACATCCAGTCGTCCATTTGCATTTGCATATTGCGTTGCTCCATTAGCTCAATATTGGCTTGATTGATATAAGCTTGCCATGCCATTTTATAACACGACTGAAAAATCGGATTATTAATTTTTTCGTTGTATTGAGCATCAAATGTTTTTTTCTCAGTTTCTGACATTTCCCATGAATGGGGTAACTTTTCCATTAAGGTTGCTGTCTCAGGATCACATTGTTTTGCCATCAAAATTTGTAAACGCAAGCGCTCTTGGGCTTGGGCTTGTTCTCGTGCAACCTTTTGTTCTGGAGTGAGCGCACAAGCCGATAGGGTTATTAAAGCGATGGTCATTAGTGTTAATTTCTTAATTGCCATGTCAATCTTCCTTTTTATTTACTCACAATTTTACCGAAAGCCAAGTTTAAATTATTGCATATTTATACTTTCTTTTTATAATAATAGACATTAAAACAAGTAAATTTAAACTGATAATGGCTGAAATCAACACAATGCGCCTAGACAAATGGCTTTGGGCAGCTCGCTTTTTCAAAACCCGCGCTTTAGCACAAAAGAATATTGAGTTAGGTCGCATCATGGTTAATGGTGATCGCGTCAAAAATAGCAAAAATGTGGTTATTGGTGACAAAATTGACATGACCCTCAATAGCCTACCTTTTCGCATGATTGTACAAGGCCTCAATATGCAACGCCGCCCTGCCAGTGAAGCGGCTTTGTTATACCAAGAAGACTTGGAAATCAAGGCCAAGCGCGAAGCACAAAAGCTCATCAATCAATCCGAATATGTCAGTCGAGCTTACCCTGATGGTCGCCCAACCAAACGCGATAGGCGCCATTTGGACAAGATCAAAAAACAAAATTGGGATTAAGACAGAATAGAAAAAATGGTTACTCAGCATAGAACCCACGCTTAGCAACCATTTTATTCATTCAAGACAAGGGGTGCCCTTTGATGCGCGGTACAATAACTTCCCATGTTGGTAACAAATCTTTTGCATCTTGTCGGCTATCTTCATCCGCATAACGCGTGATGATTGCAGCCACTTCACAAGAAATGACTGTCATATTCAGTACAAAACTCTTTGCCAATCGACCCACAAGTTTTTGTGTTTTGGCACAACAAATATCATAACCATTACGGTTATTTACCATGAGCAATTCATCACCAACCTGCATGGTGGCAATATAAGCTTGCGCTTGTTCATGCCGTTTTTCACTCAAAAAACCCAAATGGACATCTTTAAGTGACAAATCATCATATCGAATAGATAAAGCTGGATCCCAAGCAAATGAATGCGGCAAGTGCACCATCTGTCTAACCGCATGACAATACGGATGGTTGTCGCCAAATTGACACAAAGCCAATGTATCTTTTGCTCGTGTCATGCCCACATAATAAACTCGGCATTCGTCTGCCATCAATACTTGATCAGTAATGGGTTCTGATTGGCCATTTGTTCGTTTACGTCCCCACGCTCCATCTAATAAAACAACATGTTTAAACTCCAAACCTTTCGCAGCATAAACCGTTCCAATAAACAAACCTTGTTGTGGCTGATGATGAAAATCCTGAGCGTACTCATACCAATAGTGAATAATATCAGTCATACTCAATGGCAATTGTCCAAACTCAACTCGCATGGCTTGTTCAATGCCATCAAAAAACTGCCGCCACCATAAACTTAAATCATCATAGACCAAATCTGACCACCATTTATCCAATGAGCGAGTAGCAGGATTAATCATTTGAATATTGGTGACCATTGCTAAAAATTCACGCTGACGAATCAAAGGAATACTGGCGCGCTTATCAGCCGCCATTACGTAAGGAATATGATGTGCTTCACAATAAGCTTGTATTGGATACAAATACTCATGTGAGCGTGCCAATACTGCAGCATCATGCCATTCAAATGCACTATCCAATTCTTTTAATCGCAATAAAGACTGCATAGCCGCTTGTGCTTGTTGATTGCCATGTCTTGCATCTTGCAGTGGTAAACACAAATGTTGTATTTTTCCCTGATAAATTGGGTCTTTTTTGGCCCAATCGCCACCCAACTCATGGTTTTCTCGAGCTTCATTAATCACAATAGCATGTTGATGTTTTAATCGATTATCAATCAAGCCGATAACCTCATTGCTGGCTTGAATAATATATTGGCTAGAGCGGTAATTTTGTACCAAGTAGGTAATTTCGGCTTGATATTCTTGGCAAAATTTTTCAATATAGGCGTTACTAGATTGGCGGAAAGCATAAATATTCTGGTCATCATCGCCCACAGCCAAAATACACAATTTACCCTCTTCTTCTGTTAATTTTTGCCCAGATAGCGCACTGACTAGACGGTATTGCCATTCATCAATGTCTTGATACTCATCCACCACAATATAACGATAGCCTTTAAGCAGTGCATCTCGTAATTCATCTTCACCTTCTAAGTTTGATTGCCCTTCTAATAATTGAACGGCTTTTTCCATGACTTCTTGCATACGAGTGCTATCCAAATTTTGCCCTCGAGAAAATTGTGTACCGGTTAGGCGCATCGCCATACTGTGGTAAGTTAAAACAGTCAGTCCAAACGCTTCATTGCCAACCAAATCGTAAAGTCGTTTGCGAATTTCAATCGCAGCGTGTCGATTAAAGGTTAAAGCAATAATTGAACTGGGGGCAACCCGTTGTACCCGCAATAAATAGGCTATTCGATGGACAACCACCCTGGTTTTACCTGAGCC
>JASLDB010000158.1 GCA_030151665.1 Neisseriaceae bacterium | reverse complement strand
TGGACACGGGCACGGTCATATTTCAAGGCATCTTTTAATGTCTGCTCAACTTCACGTTGGTTTTTGGCATTTTCCATGTCAATGAAGTCAATCACCACCAAACCGCCCAAGTCACGCAAACGCAATTGACGAGCAATTTCTTCTGCCGCTTCTGTATTCGTGCGCAATGCCGTTTCTTCAATATCGGCACCACGGGTTGAACGAGCCGAGTTCACATCAATAGACACCAAAGCTTCGGTGTGATCGATCACAATGGCACCACCAGAAGGCAAACTCACTTCACGCGAGAATGCAGATTCAATTTGGTGCTCAATTTGAAAACGGCTAAACAATGGAATATGGTCTTCATAACGTTTAATGCGACTAACTTGGTTAGGCATCACATATGACATGAATTGAGATACTTCATCATAAACGTCTTGGGTATCAATTAAGATCTCACCAATATCGGTTTTGAAATAATCGCGGATGGCACGAATCACCAAAGCACTTTCTTGTAAAATCAAGAAAGGTGCACTGCGGTTTTCTGCGGCGGTTTCTACCGCATTCCACAATTGCAATAGGTAGCTTAAATCCCACTCCAAGTCTTGAGCACTGCGGCCAATACCAGCAGTACGAGCAATCATGCTCATGCCTTTAGGGACATTTAATTCAGACATGGCATTTTTAAGTTCTTGGCGCTCTTCGCCTTCAATGCGACGAGATACACCACCACCACGAGGGTTATTGGGCATCAATACCAAATAACGACCTGCCAGACTGATAAACGTGGTTAAAGCAGCGCCCTTGTTACCGCGCTCATCTTTTTCCACTTGCACAATCACTTCTGTGCCTTCGCTCATCACATCTTGGATGCGAGCGCGACCACCTTCATAACCTTGAAAATAGCTGCGTGAAATTTCTTTGAAAGGTAAGAAACCATGGCGATCTGTGCCATAGTCAACAAAGCAAGCCTCCAATGAAGGCTCGATGCGGGTAATAACACCTTTGTAAATACTGCCTTTACGTTGTTCTTTACCTAAGGTTTCGATGTCCAAATTCATGAGATTTTGACCATCGACAATGGCTACTCGTAACTCTTCAGCTTGAGTAGCATTAAATAACATTCTTTTCATGAAAACCTCGCTATGCACTCATGGCATTGCGATTAGTATTTGACAGCCTATTCGGCGTTCCAAAAGAAGGAAGTCAAAAGATCGGTGCACCAAAAATAAGGGTGCGAAAAATAAAAACGGCAAGCTTGATTCATTTATTCTGTGTAAACAAGCTTTGTGCCAGTTTAAGCCAGCTTCTTTCAACTTGGTACTGCATTCCATTATGCTGCATGACAAGTCATGTCTTACGACGGGAATTCCAAGGGGTCAAACTTAATCACATTATCTGTCTCAATTGGCTACTTTAAAACAGGTGACTTGCTTATTCGAGTGCGGTTTATTTTATGTTTAGTTTAAAACACTGCTTAAATACGTTAAAATTAATGGTTTTTGAGCCAATATTAATTAGGTAACACCTAAGCGCTCAAAGCATAATCTTTTCCGACTGATTTGAATATTTAAGACGTCAGCAACCCATTTGGGTTCCTTGCATTGTCTATCATCTTATTTGCGTCACTGTCGGTCAAAAATACAATCGGTTTGAGGATTATAAGCAAGATGGTTTCAATTAGCAAAGAGTTAGTCAACTATTTTCAGGTTGAAGAGAATGACGCAGGTCAACGTTTAGATAACTTCTTATTTAAGCTATTAAAAGGCGTACCCAAAAGTCACGTACAGCGCATTATTCGTGCTGGCGAAGTACGCATTAACAAAAAACGCTGCAAAGGTACTGATCGCTTAGTAATGGGCGATATTATCCGCATCCCACCCATCCGAATTGCCGAAAAAACAACAGAAAAAACCAATACCATCACCCCTGCCAAAGAGTTTGCCATTATTTACGAAGACGATGCCTTACTCGTGATTAACAAGCCGCATGGCACCGCAGTACATGGTGGCAGTGGCGTGAGCTTTGGCGTTATTGAGCAACTGCGAAAAGCCAGACCTGAATCACGCTATTTAGAATTAGTGCATCGACTCGACAAAGACACATCAGGCCTATTGATGATTGCTAAAAAACGTGCAGCTTTAGTCAAATTGCATGAAATGATTCGCCAAAATGTACCACAAAAGCAGTATATCGCCTTAGGTTTAGGCAAATGGCCTGAAGAATCGAGCCACATCAAGCTGCCTTTGCTAAAATACCAAGGTCAGCAAGGAGAGAAAATGGTTCGTGTCAGCGAAGACGGTCAATATGCCCACACCCATTTTCAAGTTTTGGAACGTTTTGCTTTTGCCCCCAATAGCCCTCTAGCAGATTTTCAGCACGCAACCTTGGTGCAAGCCAACTTAAAAACTGGCCGTACCCATCAAATTCGTGTTCACATGCAATCACAAGACTGTCCAATTGCAGGTGATGAGCGCTATGGCGATTATGGTAAAAATAAGCGTTTACAAAAGCAAGGTTTAAAGCGCATGTTCTTACATGCATACCGCCTAGCGTTACCTCACCCAGTGACTGGCGAGGCCATGGAGTTGATTGCTCCTTTGCCAAAAGAACTCAAACAATTTACTGAAAGTTTGAAACATGAAAGCCTATAAAGTTTTAATTTTTGATTGGGATGGCACCTTAGCAGATTCAACTGCTCAGATTGTTCAATCAGTACAAGCGGCTTTTGTTGCGGTCGATTTACCACCACCCAGTGCTGAAGCCGCCAGCCACATTATTGGCTTGGCGCTGGACAAAGCGATGCAATATTTATTACCAGAAGCTGATGCTGCAACCATTGCCAAAGTCGGCGAGCAATACAAACTCAATTATTTACGCAGTGACAATAAAAATCAGTTATTTTCTGATGCCACACAATTACTGCCAACCTTAAAAAATGATTTTTGGCTAACCGTGGCCACAGGAAAAAGCCGTACAGGTCTCAACCGAGCCTTATTGGAAACCAATACCCAAGATTTAATGTTAACCACACGAACAGTAGACGAGTGCCCATCCAAGCCACACCCCGAAATGATTCTAAGCATTTGTGATGAACTTGGCGTTCACCCAAAAGATGTCTTGATGATTGGTGATACCACCCATGATTTATTAATGGCCAAAAATGCAGGAGCCGACGCAGTGGCTCTGACCACAGGTGCACACCCTGAAGCCATTTTACGAGAAGCACCATTTATCACTTTGCAGCACAGTTTCGGCCAATTTGTCGATTGGCTTTACGCTTAAATAACCCTTTTTAATAACATTAAGGTTACTATGAAAATCAAACGCAGCAATGGCGAGTATGTTGATGCACAAGGCGATAACCCTGAAAACTGGGAACGCAATATGCTAGAAAAACTTTTAATGCAAGTTTATAAAGAACAACGCTATGACAAAATTTGGCGCTGGGTCAAACGCCTGCTTTGGCTTGTGGTGATTGTTTTAATCATTACCAGTATTGGTAGTGATAAAAACTTATCCGCAGCCAAAGGCAATCACACGGCCATTGTGGCTCTTGATGGCACAATCGACAGCTACAATGACAATGCCAATAAGTTAATCAAAGGCTTAGAAGCCGCTTATGACAACCCAAAAGTCAAAGGGATTATTATCCGTGCCAATAGCCCTGGTGGATCGCCTGTGATTTCCAGTGTGGCATTCGATGAAATCCGCCGTTTAAAAGAAAAAAACAAGGACAAAAAAATTCCATTGTATGTGGTGGCTGAAGACGTTTGTGCCTCTGGTTGCTACTTTATTGCCAGTGCCGCTGACAAGATCTACGCCAACCCAGCCAGTATGGTTGGTAGCATTGGCGTGATTTCAGGTGGCTTTGGTTTTACGGGCTTAATGGAAAAAATGGGTATTGAACGCCGCATGAAAACAGCCGGTGGCAATAAAGGCATGGGTGACCCATTCTCACCTGAAAACCCTGAACAAGAAAAAATCTGGCAAGGCATGTTAGATGACATTCACCAGCAATTCATCACAGCTGTACAAACTGGTCGAGGCAAGCGCCTTGATGCGGTAAAAAATCCAGATCTTTTCAGTGGCCGTGTTTACACTGGTAATGAAGCAAAAAAAGTGGGCTTAATTGATGATTTCGGTAGCACTTACAGCGTCGCTCGTGAGATTATCAAAGCACCTGAAATGGTCGACTACACAGTAGAAGATGATTTCTCCAAGACATTTGGTCGAAAATTTGGCGCTGAAGTCAAACAAGGCATCAAAAGTTTTGACGAATTTAGTTGGTAATATCCAAGGGCTGCACATTGATTGCAGCCCTTTTTAAAAATTGATTAGCACAGAAATACACACCATGATTTACTCCCTATTGCAAAAAATAATGTTCAGCATGGATGCGGAAAAAGCGCATCACCTCGCCTTAGATGGCATGGATAAAGCCCACAAATTCGGCTTATCTGGCTTGTTAAAATTTGATGCTCCACAAGTTCCTTGTCAATTAATGGGCATGCACTTACCCAACCCTGTTGGCTTGGCTGCTGGTTTGGATAAAAACGGCGCTTACATCAACGCCTTATCTGCTCTGGGTTTTGGCTTTATTGAAGTGGGCACCATCACCCCTAAACCGCAGGATGGCAACCCCAAACCACGCCTATTTCGCTTGCCTGAGCACC
The DNA here is from genome assembly GCA_030151665.1 of Neisseriaceae bacterium. GTDB lineage: Bacteria > Pseudomonadota > Gammaproteobacteria > Burkholderiales > Neisseriaceae > JASLFS01. The sequence goes on along the minus strand of JASLDB010000158.1, from coordinate 3,527 downwards.
AAGCCATTATCAATCGCATGGGTTTCAATAACGATGGCATTGATGCCATGATTGCCAATATTGAAAAAAGTCAGTTCAAAGGTATTTTGGGCATTAACATTGGTAAAAATGCCGTCACCCCGATTGAAAATGCTGTGGATGATTATTTGATTTGTTTGGACAAAGCCTATGCTTACGCCAGCTATATCACCATCAATATTTCGTCACCCAATACCAAGAACTTACGTGCATTGCAAGGTGAGGATGAACTATTTAAATTATTGAGCACGTTAAAAAATCGCCAAGCTCAATTGTCTAGCCAGCATGGACGCTATGTACCACTGGCGGTGAAAATCGCCCCTGATTTGGATGATGCTGGTATTGCCGCTGTTGCACAAGTCACCTTGCAAACTGAAATTGATGGCGTCATCGCCACCAATACCACCATTGATAAAACCTCATTGGGCAATCACCCTTTGGCAAACGAAGCAGGTGGTTTATCTGGAGCACCTGACAAAGAACCCAGTAATCGTGTTTTGGCACAACTAACCCAAGCGCTAGACAATAAAATTCCTGTCATCGGTGTAGGTGGTATTTCTTCAGGACAAGATGCTGCCAAAAAAATTAAATTGGGTGCCAAAGCAGTACAATTATACAGTGGCATGATTTACCAAGGCCCCAAACTCATTGCTGACAGCATCAAAGCATGTCAGCCTTTATTCAAATAAGCTAACACCCAAAAAGCTGCTCAGCATGATACTTAGCAGCTTTTTTCATACAATATTAGACAGTATTCGTTTCAATAATACGCTGCAGTTTTTCTAAATCACCCAAGCTTAATAAGCGCATCACTGCTGGCAAGTTTTTCACTTCACCACTTGCCAAGACCAAACGCAACCCTTGTTGAGTACCTCGTTTGTCCATATTGACCATACTCACCGAATGAATAGCTGACAAAGGCAAATTCACAGCTTGGCAATGCGATCCATATAAACACGGCACACTCAATACATTGTCCACGATACTCAATACAGGTTTGGCCTCAAATACCAGCCGCCAAGCGACACTAAAAAAAACATAAGCCACGATTAACAATGGCATGCACAACCAAAGACTGGGATTAGAAAAACCATCAGCCCATGCAAAATCATGAATAATCATCTGCCAACCCAAATACAGACAGAATACTGTTAGCAACAATAACAGCATCCCCCAAACCAAGGCCTTGCTGCGCCTTGCATAAAAATGGTATTCCAACGCTCATCCTTATCGATTCAATTAAAAAAGCACCCTAAAGGTGCTTTTCATGGTGTCATCGTGTTTATACTGCTTCGCTATCGCTTGTTACCATTTCACCACGCAGTGAGAAAGTAAATGCATCGGTAATTTTCAAGTCAACCATGTGATTCATCAAACGTGGATTGCCAACAAAATTAACCACACGGTTATTTTCTGTCCGTGCCTGCATTTGTGTTGGGTCTTTTTTAGACACACCCGTCACCAAACAACGCTGCACCGTACCCACCATAGTATGGTTAATGCGTGTGGTTTCTGCCTCAATCACCTCATTTAAGGCTTCAAGGCGACGTACTTTTTCTTCGTGTGGTGTTTCATCTGGTAAGTTCGCTGCTGGCGTACCAGGGCGAGCACTATAAATAAACACATAGCTCAAATCAAAAGCCACATCTTTTACCAATTTCAAAGTTTGTTCAAACTCGGCTTCTGTTTCACCTGGAAAGCCCACAATAAAATCAGAACTCAAGCACAAATCTGGGCGATACTGGCGCAATTTGCGAATAATAGATTTGTATTCCAAGGCCGTATAACCGCGCTTCATCGCCGACAACACTCGGTCAGAGCCTGATTGAACAGGCAAGTGCAAGTGTGACGTTAACTTGGGCAAATCACGGAAACAATCAATGATACGCTGATTAAATTCACGAGGATGGCTTGTGGTAAAGCGAATGCGCTCTAACTCAGGAATCTCATGGATAATGCGCAACAACATGGCAAAATCACAAATCTCACCATCTTCCATTTCACCACGGTAGGCATTCACATTTTGACCCAATAAATTGATCTCTTTTACACCTTGTTGGATTAATGTCATTAATTCCGTCAACACATCCGACAAAGGCCGTGAGAACTCTTCGCCACGGGTATAAGGTACCACACAGAAGCTACAATATTTTGAGCAACCTTCCATGATGGAAATAAATGCTGCCCCACCTTCGACGCGTGCTGGTGGCAAGTGATCAAACTTCTCAATTTCAGGAAAAGAAATATCCACTTGTGGCTTGCCTGATTCTTTTTTCTCTTCAATCAATTGAGGTAATCGGTGCAAGGTTTGTGGTCCAAAAACAACATCCACATAAGGCGCACGTTTAACAATCGTTTCACCTTCTTGTGAAGCCACACAACCACCCACACCAATAATTAAATTGGGGTTCTTTTTCTTTAAATCTTTCACACGACCCAAATCTGAAAACACTTTTTCTTGCGCTTTTTCACGCACACTGCAAGTGTTGAACAGAATAATGTCAGCATCTTCAGGTTCTGTGGTTTGTTCTAACTCGTCGCCTTCAGCCAAAACAGAAAGCATTTTATCAGAATCGTATTCATTCATCTGACAGCCGAAAGTGCGAATATATACTTTTTTCATGCTCATTAATCTTTCGATTATTTCAGTGATTGGCTCGTTCTTTGGCCAATTCCAACTGTTCTGCTCGCTCACTAGGCGTCAAGATCCAAATCATTTTGGCATTGCCATTTTCATCAGCATCTACAGCAATGGCTTTATTCAAATGAAGTGGCAAGCGGCCCCATGTAATATATCGGTTATTTTCATCACGAATACGAATCGAAACAGGTAAATAGATTGTTTTTTTCGTATTACTTAAGCCCAAGGTCAATGCTTTTTTAACCGTTAAATGAGGTGTATCTTTGACAATAACAATCTCAGGGTAAGCACCTGATTTGTAGACCCCAACCAATAAATTCTTGGGCAATACACGCGCTTGAACAACAACAGAAAAACCGATACCGACAACCAAAAGAATTGCTTTTTTAAACATAATCTATCCTTTGAATGGGCCGCACAACAGTTAGGAAAGGAGAATAAAAGAAAAGCCAACCCATAGGCTGGCTTTTCTCGACATAATAACGAAGTTATTATTCTGCAGCTTCAACAGCCTCAGGAGCACGATCTACAAGCTCAACCAATGCCATAGGAGCATTGTCACCTTGACGGAAGCCACATTTCAAAATGCGAACATAACCGCCATTGCGAGCAGCAAAGCGTGGACCTAATTCGTCAAACAATTTAACAACAACATCGCGATCACGAGTGCGGTCAAATGCCAAACGACGATTAGCCAATGAAGGTTTTTTACCCAAAGTGATCAAAGGCTCAGCAACACGGCGAAGTTCTTTGGCTTTAGGCAAAGTTGTTACGATAGTTTCATGGGTCAACAAAGAGTTGGCCATGTTACGCAACATAGCAGTACGGTGACTACTAGTGCGATTCAACTTACGGTTAGAATTACGAT
>JASLDB010000098.1 GCA_030151665.1 Neisseriaceae bacterium | reverse complement strand
CGCCCGACCCTCTGGTTCGTAGCCAGATACTCTATCCAACTGAGCTACGGGTGCTTAACGAAGAAGTAGAATTATAGGGATAACCATTAAAACTGTCAATACTTTTTATAATTTAAATGGCTATTTTAGTCAGATTTGCGTACAATCCTTTGTCTTGTTTGTGTTTTCAGTTAGTCAATCATGCTTAAAGAGTCGATAGTGAGTCGCTTAAATGCGATTTTTGCTACTTTTCCCTGCCCTGTAGTCATCTTAGATGTGGAATCCACAGGTGGTAATTTATCCAGTGATCGCGTCACTGAGGTGGCTTTTTGGCGCTTTGATCGTGGTCATGCCCACTATTTTTCTGAGTTGATCAACCCTGAAAAACCCATTCCCAGCTTTGTACAAGAACTGACTGGCATCACCGATAACATGGTAAGTGATAAGCCTATATTCGCCCATTTTGCCCCCTCTTTGTTGCCTCAACTACAAGGCGCATTACTGATTGCTCACAACAGCCATTTTGACTACACTTTTTTAAAGCAAGAATTTGCCCGTGCAGGTTTGGACTATGCTGCACCCAATTTATGTACAGTGAAATTTTCACGACGCCTATACCCTGAGTATTACAAACATAGCTTAGAAACCATCATTGACCGTTTTTCATTTATTCTAGAAAGCCGACATCGTGCGATGGCCGATGTTGAAGCACTGTGCATGTTTTTAGAAGTCAGCTTAAAAGAAAAGGGTGAAGAAATTTGGTGCCAAGCTGCTTATTCATTAATGCAACCACAAGTAGCACCACACTGGCTATCACCTACCTTGCAAGATACTTATTACAGCTTACCAGATGCTCCTTGTGTCATTGACTTTTTGGACAATAATAAGCAAAGCCTATACCATAAATCAGTACCGCAATGCTTTAGTGATATTTCCAAATTATTGCATCAGCCCAATGCACAAGAGCGCTTTGCCAACTTAACCAGCATTCACTATCAAAAAGCCATTGGCCCTTTGCATGCTTATGTTCTAGCACATCAAGACAAAAGCGTGCCATTACACTACACCAATAAACAACCTTGTTACACCATTTTGCTTGGCATGAGTGAAGATGGCTACTTACAAACCCATGTTAAACCCATTACGGAAAGTTTATTACCTGCAGCACCCATTGGTTTGTTTTTACATGCCAAAGCCGCTAAAAAAGCATTGTTTCAATGGGCACAAGCACACCAAATCTGCCCAAAAGCATTGAATATTTTACAACCGACACCCCCAAAAACCGAACCATGCCCCACTCGCTTGGTAGCACATTGTCCAAGCTGCATTGATATCAAAGAAACCGCCAATCAACACAATGACAAAGTGATGCAACATTTAAATCTTTTACCCTGCGTTGGTTTTAATCAACACAGGGCATTTGTGATTACTGAAACCGATGCACTACTACACCAACAAATCGATTTTACAGTACAAGCAGGTGCTTTATCATTAAGAGATGGTCAATGGCTTTTTAGTGAAAAACTACTGCAGTTATTGAAGAAGAAAATCCAACAAGACAAACATGCCATTGAAAATCTAATCTAAGCAACAAGCCATTAATCAGCTTATTATTAGAATGCAACGAAGTCTATTTTTCAATTGACTGTTAATAGATTGATACAACTTTTCATTTCATTTTAATCACAAACAGCGCTTGATACCTCATTTATTTCGCAAGTGGCTTGCATCCCCCACTTGCATGCTGATATTTTGCAATGCCTATAACTGTAAATAGCATGCTTGGCTATGCTTGGCATTCGCACATACATTGTTTTCTAAATTCTCCATCACAGGTCTCATTTCTTGGTACTTCTTTAGTAAATCATTATTTTGAACTGCAGCTTGCCATATCATTAACAATATAAACACAGCCATACCATTACGCTTCTCAATAATTTTTTTTCTTAACTAACATCATGTCCAACTCCTTATTCATAAGGCAATCATTATTTTACATTTATTTATTCAAATGACATCTATTAAATTTATAAAAATGAATATATCATACCGTGAAATATTAAAAAAAGGAAAATATACATGCTATGCCATATTGATTTAATATCCCCACATACATTCTCACTAGCACAGCTACAAAATATATTACAAGACGCCCCCAGTGAATGGCAGGTACAACTCATCCCGTTTTTTGATGAATATGATATCAAAATTAAAAACCTAGATACGCCCAACAATCACAGCGCACCCACCAACACACTGAGCTTACATCTGAATCCGGGCATTGGTGAACCCGCTATTTTTAATGGACTGTGGGCAGAGAACAGTCAATCTAAAACCATGGAAAAGCTGGTCTTTTTCTTATTGCAAAAAATGGAACATAGCTATTTTCGCGTCGAAAATCGTCACCATGATTATGCCTTTCGAGTTGCCAATGAATCAGCAAAGTCAGCTGCATTACATCTAGCACAAGAACAAGGTTTATTAAATCATTCCCAGCAAGAGCAAACCATGGTTTACCTCGCCAAAACAGCCAATGACTTATTTCGCCCCATCAATCAACAACTCCATACCAAAGACACGGAACAATCACTTCATTTAGCTGCACTGAGTTAGCAACCACTGATGAAATGTAAAAAAGCCGAAGGTGCGACGGTTTTTTTGCATTTCATCCGATGTTTTTGGTGCTAACCCAAATAAGCTTTTTTATCCAAACGGCGAATCAAAACCGAGAAAACACAGCTACAAATCAATGTTAATCCAAATACCAACAATATTTTTAGCGTGATACTATCCAACCGAGGAAACAAAATGTATTGGAAAATCTCTAAAAAAAATACATGGCTGCCATAAATACCCAAGGAATACTTGGATAAAAACACCAACGCTTTTCTCAACCCACCAGATGAAATCTGCCAATGCCTAAAAAGTACAAATAAAGCAAAAGCACTCAAAAACACTGGTACGCTATTGTAAGCATAAAAAGTACCCACATAGTGCTGTACACCTGATGAAAGTAAATAGGTTGCAGTAGCAATCACCACAACACAAAAACCATACAAGCCTAATAACACCTTATTTTGATGGTGCCCATAAACAGGAAGCTTTGCTAAATACACAGCCAATACCGCATAAATAAAATAATAAATCATCGATGCTGGGCCCAATAGAGAAGATGACTTCAATGAGAAACCAAACCAAACCATGATATCTGCCCATTGCGTATTAAATACAATCAATAACACTAGCAATAACACCACCACTTGCAAAGGACTGGTTTCATTGCGAACCCTGACCAACATCGACAAGGCGTACATAATAAAAATCGCATAAAAAAACCATAAATGGTAATGCACAGGTGTGGTAAGAATATTCGCTACTTTATTAACAGGAAAAACACCCGTCACAAACCAAGCCGCTAGTAAATAAATCAAGCTGTAAAATAACAATGCACTGATGATTTTAATAAAATTCTTCGCCTTGGGTATTTTGTCTTGAAAAAACAAATACCCTGACAACATAAAGAAAATAGGAACGCAAGCCCGACTGGCTGAATCCAAAAAATTCGCCAGTTGCCAATCAACCGTATCGATTTTGCCCCATTGATACAAATAAATCCCAGCAACATGAACCATAAGCACCATCAAACAGGCTACACCTCGTAAATGATCTAACCAATCTTGTCTTGTACTAACCATATAATCCCCCTTATTGTTGGCCATCATATACTGATTGACGATATAAAAAAAGCCACTGCATAGCAGTGGCTAATCCCGAAGGGTCTAAACTTATTTATTCAATTCTTTGGCCAAGTACAACCAAGTTTCAATCACAGTATCTGGATTCAAAGAAATGGTTTCAATGCCCTCTTCTACTAACCATTTAGCAAAATCAGGGTGATCAGATGGGCCTTGACCACAAATACCAACATATTTGTTCAACTTACGGCAAGCTGAAATGGCCAAATGCAACATGGCTTTAACCGCAGGATCACGTTCATCAAATGTTGAAGCAATCGGGCCACCGCTATCGCGGTCCACACCCAAAGTCAACTGGGTCATATCGTTAGAGCCGATAGAGAAACCATCAAAGTATTGCAAGAACTGCTCAGCCAAAATCGCATTGGTTGGCAATTCACACATCATGATTAGGCGCAAGCCATTTTTGCCACGCTCTAGACCATTGTGCTTCAATGCTTCAACAACCGCTTCAGCTTCTTTCAATGTTCGTACAAAAGGAATCATGATTTCAACATTGGTAAAGCCCATATCGTCGCGAACGCGTTTCAATGCTTTACATTCCAAATCAAAACAAGCACGGAACTCTTCTGACACATAACGTGCCGCACCACGGAAGCCCAACATTGGGTTTTCTTCATGTGGTTCATACAAGTTACCAGCCAAAAGGTTTGCATATTCGTTTGATTTAAAATCAGACATGCGAACAATCACTTTTTTCGGGAATGCAGAAGCTGCCAAAGTAGCAACGCCTTCAACAATTTTATCCACGAAGAAGTCAACTGGTGACGCATAACCCACGATACGAGAAGCAATCGTTGATTTCAATTGAGCATCTAAAGTATCAAAATCCAATAATGCTTTTGGATGGATACCGATTTGGCGGTTAATAATAAATTCCATACGCGCCAAGCCAATGCCTTCATGAGGCAATTTAGCAAAGCCAAATGCCAATTCAGGGTTACCCACATTCATCATGATTTTAGCTGGTGCTGCTGGCATATTATCCAAAGCCACTTCAGTGACTTCAACTTTCAACAAGCCTTCATAAATCAAGCCAGTATCGCCTTCAGCACAAGAAACGGTCACTTCTTGACCTTCTTTTAGCAAAGCAGTTGCATCACCACAACCCACTACAGCAGGAATACCCAATTCACGTGCAATAATGGCAGCATGGCAAGTACGACCACCACGGTTCGTAACAATGGCAGCTGCGCGCTTCATCACAGGTTCCCAATCAGGGTCTGTCATGTCGGTCACCAATACATCACCTGCTTTAACAGTATCCATTTCAGATGCATCTTTGATCAAGCGAACTTTACCTTGACCTACTTTTTGACCAATGGCACGACCTTCGCACAATACAGCAGATTTTTGATCGATTTGGTAGCGACGCAATGTGCTGGACTTGCCTTCTTGAGATTGAACAGTCTCTGGGCGAGCTTGTAAGATGTACAATTTACCATCAACACCATCACGGCCCCACTCAATATCCATTGCACGTTCGTAATGCTCTTCAATAATCAAAGCATAGCGAGACAATTCTTGAATCTCTTCATCGGTGATAGAGAATTTTTGTTGATCCGCTTTTTCTACATCAATCACTTTAACAGACTTACCAGCTACAGCTTCTTCAGTAAAGACCATTTGGATCAATTTAGAACCCATGGTTTTACGCAAAATGGCTGGGCGGTTTGCACGCAAGTTATTTTTGTGAACATAAAATTCGTCAGGGTTTACGGCACCTTGTACCACCATTTCACCTAAACCATAAGATGATGTTACAAATACCACATCATCAAAACCAGATTCAGTATCAATGGTAAACATCACACCAGCAGCGCCACTGTCTGAACGCACCATGCGTTGCACACCAGCAGATAAAGCCACATCAGCGTGAGCAAAACCTTTGTGAACACGATAAGAAATAGCACGGTCATTGTACAAAGAAGCAAATACATGTTTCATGGCTTCTTTAACATTGTCCAAACCATTAATGTTTAAGAACGTTTCTTGTTGGCCCGCAAATGATGCATCTGGCAAGTCTTCTGCTGTTGCAGATGAGCGCACCGCAACTGAAATGTTTTCAGTACCAGCATCAGCCACCATTTTTTCCCACGCAGTTTGGATATCATGTTCCAAAGCATCGGGGAATGGCGTTTCTAAAATCCATTGGCGAATTTCTTTACCAACACGCAATAATTCATTGACATCTTCGACGTCAAGCGCATCCAACGCAGCATTAATGCGATCGGCTAAGCCATTGTGAGCCAAAAATGTGCGGAACGCTTCAGCTGTGGTAGCGAAACCACCAGGCACACGCACGCCTTTTGAGGTTAGTTGACTAATCATCTCACCCAATGAAGCATTCTTACCACCTACTTGCTCCACATCGGTCATGCGTAGATTTTCAAACCAAATTACGTTATTACCGGCCATTTTCTCTGTATCCAAGTCGTTAAATAAAAAACTAGTGAAAAATCTTTAGTATTCTATCGCCTTGCGCTCTTTGTGTCATGCACTTTCGAACCATGTCACAACCACTGAGCAGGCTTCTACCCAAAAAAAGCACAAGTTTTGAAATATTCTGCTGATTAAACAATCTATAAGAAATATCCTACCAACAGAAGAATATATTTTCATTACTTTACATTTAGTCATATGCGAAAGCAAGCGCAAAAATATTTAAGTTTTTTGTTCGAATATGAACGAATTTGTCTCACTTATTTTCCAACAATACCACTAAAAACCCTATGAATTATAGGCTTAACGCTCTCATAACCGCTTCATTTTACATTGTTTTATTTATATATCATGGTATTTTGAATACAATCTATTATTTTAGCGTCACAAACTGGCAATATACTCGTCAAAGCCAATAATCTATGATAGCGTTTAAGCACTGGCATTTTGCCTTTGACCAACAATTAGCCAACTGGTTTACTCATGAATACTTTTTCTAATAAAAACTGCCCACTCTACCAAAGCAGCGATGCCTATACTGGCGAGAAACTATACGAACGTGAAGCAGATAGCCTAAGTGATTTACAAAACACCATGCGTCGATTACGCCGAGAACAACAAACATGGGCAGGATTAAAAGTCACTGAACGAACCGCTCTATTACAACAATTTGCTGAACGTTTAAAAGAAAATAAAGACAATCTAGCTGATATGGTATCAGAGGAAGTTGGTCGATGTTTACGTGAATGCCACGCTGAACTAGACAAATCCATTGACTTAATTGAATATTATAGTCGTCTAGCACCCGAACTTCTGGATAAAAAAACCATCACGACACAAGCGAGCCTAAGCCAAGTCAGATTCGAACCGTTGGGCACTGTACTAGCCATCATGCCGTGGAATTACCCTATTTGGCAGTTAATTCGTTTCGCCATCCCTGCCCTTTGTGCTGGTAATGCTTGTGTGATTAAACCAGCACCAAGCGTCGTGCGGGTTACGGAAGCCTTATTTAAATTGGTCGCTGACCTACCCTTTGCCGCGGTGTATTTAAACAATGCAGATATCGAAGCCGCCATTGCACTTAGTGATGCCATGGCATTTACCGGCTCGACCCAAACTGGGCAATACTTAGCCAGTTTAGCAGGTAAGCATTTAAAAAAATGTGTGCTAGAACTTGGTGGCAGCAATGCCTTTATTGTCCTCAAAGATGCCGATATTGAACAAGCTGCCAAAGATGCTTGTCATTCACGTTTTCGAGATGCAGGTCAATCTTGCAATGCTGCTAAACGCATTATTATCGAAGATGCTATCTTTGCTGACTTTCAACAGGCTTTTTTGGCTCAATGTCAACAATTGATTATGGGTAATCCCAAAGAAGCCAATACGACTTTGGCACCATTACACACAGAAGCTGTGCGCAACCGTGTTCATGAACAAGTCTTAGATGCTGTCGCCAATGGTGCCCATTGCTTATTGGGTGGCACCTTGCCCAAAGAAACAGGAAATTTCTACCCTGCCACGGTTTTGGATCAGGTTAGCCCCAATTGTCGAATTTACCGAGAAGAAGTTTTTGGCCCAGTGGTCAGTTTATTGCACGCGCAAGATGCGACTGATGCCATCCGTCTTGCCAATGACAATCCATTTGGCTTAGGCGCTGCCATTTATAGTAATGATATTGATGGCGCTTGGGCATTGGCCAGTCAATTGAATGTGGGAAGTGTTTTTATCAATCGTCACACGAGTAGCGATTTACGCCTGCCATTTGGTGGCGTAAAAGCCTCGGGTTTTGGTCGAGAGCTTTCTGAGTTTGGCCTCTATGAATTTGTCAATGTCAAAACCTATTGGCAAAAATAAAAACACACTGAGTAAATCCCATATATCATCATTAAATAGATGAAATTATACTAAACAGCTCTTTACTGAGCTGTTTTTATTATTAAACGACTATAAAATCTTGAGCAATACACCCTTTGCTTTCATCCAAAGCCACAAACAAAACCAAGCGAGCACATGCCGAAGCATCTAAGCGAAACTTCAACACTTGTATATTCAAGAATGCTTGGTTGGCCTTAGCAAAGCCTTCAGCATCGTCAGCCCACATTTTGTCTTGCCTATCCATCCGAATAGCCCCTGACACCAAACCATTAACGCGGATATTCAATACTCCTAATTCCTGCGTCATGGTGCCATTGTCACACCATGACTGGCTGCTTTGGTTGTTGTATAACACACCATATCTGGCAAGGCTTACATTCAAGAAATAGAACCCTTGTTCATCACACTCCCCACCTATTTTGGCCATCAATCAATGGTGCAGCGGCTTGCATTGCAAAAAACTGGTGATACAAATTGGTCTGTATACGCTCATCCCAATAGTCTGTCGTGACCTCCATCCAAGCATGCCTATCATCGCGAGCCGCCTTATTAATCAAGATATCCAAACGCCCAAAGTGGTCATAAGCTAATCGACAAAATATAAATACAATTCATGTACAGAGCAAATAGGACATTAACCTTAAATAGATTAAGAAGGCAACACATATTGAATGGGATATTTTCTCACAAAAATCTCCTAAACTTCATCAATCTACAGTGAAATAAAATCAAATACATTAACCAATATTTGAACATTAGCAACTGTTATAACAATATATTTCTTAATAATAAATAATAAAATATCCATTTGTAATAAATTCAAAACGATTATTTACAACAAAGCAACACTTTTAGTTAGCTATTCAATATTTAGATTTATTATTTGCAAAATATCAATATTGATATGTACTATATTGTTGTATTCCAAGTTAATATTTTCAAAGGAAGTAAGATGAGTCATCTATTGACCAAATACGAATGTTTGACATTAGCAACGTATTTGATTGAAACTGAAAAAGAGCATCTCACCATGCAAGAACGAGTGGACTATTTATTCAGAACTGCAGAAATGATTAAGGCAAAAGAAAAAGAAACATACAATCCAGCCTCGGTTTGGGAATTTTTATCACAATATTCATAAAACCTGCCCACAAAAAAATCCCCATATTTAAATATGGGGATATCAATGAAAATCATTACAAAAAAGTTTCACTTCAGATTGCTCTAAAGCTCAATCATTAAACCACTTATCACTAAAATAGGCAAGTAGAATATTGAGATTTATAATTCAAAATATTAATATGAGATATTATTATTTATAATGTTTTAGGTGCCAATAGGGTCTATTAATCATTTGAATGAAGTGGATAGAGAGCACTAAAACATGATCACCAAAAAAATTTAAATATTCTCTATTCGTACTCATGCTTAGCACGACAGCTTTCAAAGCTTTCTTGTTTTGTTGATCCATTAAGATCTTTTCTGGTAGCCTCGTCATTTCCACAAGTTTTAATTGTGCTGTTTGAATTTTAGATTGCTCATCGTCAATACGAATTTGCAACTCGGTAATCGCTTTTTGGGGTCGTGTCTGGTTAATCGACAACATTAATTTATCAAAATTACCATACTGATTTTTCATGTTATTAAATGTTTTTTCGACTCATCAGACACTCGGTCTTTCACCACCTTTTTGAGCAACTTATTCAAATTTTGAGCACCTTTAAGCAATTTAATCTGTGTTTTCATCTGCACCAATTGTGCAACTGACTTGGCAATGGCTATGGTATTAATCACTGGAATACCACCAGCACTGGCAACGGGTGAAACCATCAAGTCAATAGAGACTTTGTACAATCGTGGATATTCATGATGGACTAACGATACAACTTATATTAAAATGATTTCGTCATAATTTTAGTACGTAATATCGTCAATGGATTATGTTGATTGATGTGCGCTCAACTTCTATCTAATTATCTGCTTTCCCTAATGGTCTTTTAGCCCCGTTAAGCCCTCTGGATTAGAACAGCACAATGACTTATTTGAATGCAGAAAAAAAGGGGGTATTAAACATGGCCAAAATTAATTTGGGGTTTATAGCGTTAAAGACTCTTGCTGGCATTAAAATTTCAAATGCCACAAAGTCAATTAGTACACAAAGCGATTGCTTGGTACGAACTCGAAAAAATACCAGCGATTACAATTTATCCCCATTCTCAAAAAAATTCGGTAAATTGGTTATTTATCCAAAATCAAATCTCAATGGGATTGTTAAAATAGAATCTAGAGAGAAAAAAACATATCTGAGTCAACCTGTAGAAAATGACAAATGGAAAATATCTTTTCGTTTCGACAGCCCTAAAGATATGACTTTCCCTTCAAAAGAGATTGAGGGTGCATACAGCACTTTAGCAAAAATTATTCATTATGATGTGAATTATGTAGAATTTGGTCTGCATGCAGGTGAAATTCTTCCACCTTTAAATCCTGTTTATTTGTATTCTAAAAATCATTATCCATTTAATTTAAATTGACTAATTGATCACATACAAATTACTCACACCGCAATAGATGTTGGGTTCAAATATGACTGAATTGATTACTATTTTTGCCGTAAGCCTAAGTGCTGGAATTTTCTCAGCAGCCGTTGGTTTAGGAGGTGGCCTCTTAATGCTAGGGTTGATACCCATGTTTGTTCCAGTTTCCGCGGTCATCCCAATACAAGGCGTTGTTAATTTAACCAGTAATTTTAGTCGATTTCTTTTTGGCATCAAATACGCCATATTGAAGTGGCTACCAGCGTATTTTATTGGTGGCCTTGTAGGGACAGCGTTGGGATATCCATTAATAGGGCATTTGCCGGAAAAATACCTGTCTATTATTCTCGCAATCTTTATTCTTCTATCTGTCTGGACTAGAATTTTAAAGAAAATAGGTGCGCTCATCAATAATAATTATATTGTTTCTGCATTTCAGGGCTTTCTTGCTTTATTTGTTGGTAGCGTTGCTACATTATCAATCCCATTGCTAATGGAAAGAAAATTAAATACCAAGCAAGTCATTGTGACGAGCGCGATGCAAATGAGTGTTTTGAATGTATTCAGGGTCGCAGCTTTTTTTATTGCTGGGTTTCAGTTTTCTGCATACACAAATATTCTAATTCCC
>JASLDB010000097.1 GCA_030151665.1 Neisseriaceae bacterium | reverse complement strand
ATCCAGTGTTTGATTGGAAGCATTTTGGCGCTGAACCAAACTTTCCTGCCAAAATGCCGAAAAACTTTTATCAACACTGGCAATATTGCTCGCCAAACTGGGGTAGCGCTCTTGATTCACAAAACCATTAGTGTTCAATTGATCTAGGTTTTTTAATACCCGTTCAAAGTCATCATGTTCTTTTTGCAATGCCGCTTCATCACGGTGATATTGCACCAATAAACTAATATAAAACACACGCTTACGCAAACTGCCCGCTTCATTAATCGCCGTACCACGGTCTTCTAAGCGCCACGACATATTCAATGACAAGCCCACCAAAACCAACGCCCCGATTAACCAAGCGCCAATTAACACCATCAGCACCGTGGATAATCGGTGGTGTTTTGCCAATAACCTGTTCACATGGCCTTGCAAATTTTTCATCGAATAAAATGTCCTGAGCGACCGCCCGATTTTTCCAACAAGGCAATATTGCCAATGACCATGGTCTTGTCTATGGCTTTTAACATATCATAAATCGTCAATAAACCCACTGAAATAGCCGTCAAAGCTTCCATTTCAATACCAGTTTGACCACAAGTTTTAACCGTGGTTTGCATCACAATTTTGTTTTTTTCTGAATTCACTTGAAAATCAACATCCACATGACTAATCATCAATGGGTGGCACAAAGGAATCAATTCATGGGTCTTTTTCGTTGCCATAATCGCGGCAATGCGTGCGATACCCAATACATCGCCTTTTTTGCTATTGCCATTAACCACCATTTGCAAAGCTGCATCGGATAATGCAATCTCACCTTGGGCAACAGCCACGCGTTCAGTCATGACCTTGTCACCCACGTCCACCATGTGGGCTTGTCCTTGTGCATTAAAATGTGTCAATGTGTTCATCTACCATGTCCTTAGCAAGGGCCTTTATATTATTAATCACCATTTTAATACACCCAATGAATCCCTCACATTAGCCAAAAGGCGTATGGCAAAAATTCTTCTGCATCATTACCATCATTGTACTAACCAAAATGAAATGGGTAATCACCGTATGATTCACATTCAATACTTCGGTCGTTTACAAGACGACTTGCACTGCAAAGAAGAAAGCATTGCGTGGGCTAGTGGCAACAGTTTGGATTTACTCACCCAATTGCAAATGCGCGATTCTGTATGGGCAGAAGCTTTAGCAGAAGAGAAAATTTTTAAAATCGCCATTAACAATGTCTTCATCCATCAACACCAAAGCATTAATGCGGGGGATCACATTGCATTTTTACCACCGGTGACAGGTGGTTAAATGTTTTGCCATATTAGTGTTACCAAGCAAGTATTAAACACCGAGGACGCCACAGTCAATTTTACCCAACACACAAAAAATAGCGGTGCGATCGTGAACTTTTTGGGCAAAGTTCGACCTTTAGAAACGGGTGTTCAATTGGCAAAAATGCACCTTGAGCATTTTCCTGGCGTTACCGAAAATGCCATTCAAACTATCATTGATCAAGCCAGTACACGTTGGCAGCTTGAAGCAATTAGTGTTATCCACCGTGTTGGTGTTTTGCTACCACACGACAATATTGTTTTCATTCAGGTTGCTGCCAAACACCGTCAGGCTGCCTTTGCCGCTTGCGAATTCATCATGGATTATTTAAAAACCGAAGCACCATTTTGGAAAAAAGAAGTATTGCAAGACCAAAGTGATTATTGGGTCGAAGCAAAAAATAGTGATCAAGAAAGCTTAAAACGGTGGCAATCATGAGTGGCTTATCAGGCATTATTTTGTCAGGCGGGCAAGGCTCTCGCATGAGTTACCAAAACAAAGGACTGAAATTATTTAATAAAATCAGCATGATTGAACATGCGACACAACGATTAAACCCTTTGGTTGATGAATTAATCATCAGCGCCAACCATGATTTGAGCACCTACCAAGCGCTTGGCTACACTGTGGTCACGGATAAACAAGATAGCCACTTACAAGGCCCATTATTGGGGCTACACAGTTGCCTAAGTGCATTGCCATCTTCATGCCACGCAGTCGTGGTCAATCCCTGCGATACACCATTATTGGACAGAACAACCATGCAGCAGCTTTATCAAGCATGGCTAGACAACGATATCGACATCGCCATTGCCAAAACCAACACGATGTTGCACCCCAGTATTTTTGTTGTGGGTGTGGATGCACTATTGGCATTGGAAAACTACCAACCGACTCAACAACACTTTGGCTTACGCCGTTGGGCATACAGTTTAAAATACCAAGAAGTCTTATTTGACAATGAATGGCGTTTTAGCAATATCAACGACGAAGCCACCCTTTTACACCTAGAAAAGCAAGCAAAGGCCATAGCATGTTAGATTTTTATGATGCCCTGCACACACTCATGCAAACCCAAGCACTGGATTTACCCAGTCAATGTATCAAAACCAATCAGTGTCACAATCGTATTTTGGCCAAAGACTTATTTGTCAAAATAGCGGCGCCGTTATTTGATAACAGTGCCATGGATGGCTACGCCATCTGCGGCACCCAAGCACTGCAATGGCAAACCATGGGTACCATTACCGCGGGCGAAAGTGCAGATCATTTTTCGTTAAGCTTGGGTCAGTGCGTTCGTATTTTCACGGGCGCACCGATTCCACAAGGCTGTGATGCTGTTTTGGCACAAGAAGATGTTATCGTTTCCAAAACAGGCT
>JASLDB010000091.1 GCA_030151665.1 Neisseriaceae bacterium | reverse complement strand
AAATTGGCATCCATGCCAGACAAACCTTGGTTTAAAAGCACCTCAAAGACTTGTTCACAATAATCGGCATGCTTCATCCAACTGCCATGAAAATTACTAGCAGGGTATTGGGTAAATAAGGCATAGAGTTCAGGTAAGCGCTGTTGAATGCCATGCCAAACTTGATCTAAATGCCTTTGTGCTGCGGCTAGATTGGGGACTTTGGGGGTATCATGAACAATATAGGGTCGATTGATAAAACGGCGAACAGCATGCAACAACACATCGGGCGTGAGGCGTTTTTGAAACACACAGTTGCTGAGCATGGCATCGTGTATGACATGGGTGCGCCAAAAATCGTCTGCCAATACTTGTAAAGCCTCATCCGTGTCTTCACTCAATTCGGTTTGAAAAGGTGATTGGCATAAAAAGGCATAGTCTTGCAGTAGACGTTGGCAATAACTGTGGATGGTGTAAATACTGGCATGGTCAAATTGATTAAGTGCAGCTTGCAGACGCAAACACAGACGAGGTAATTTCTCTTGGCTATTGGCTGCTAATAAAAATTCGAGATCAGCAAAATCAGGACCATAGTCGGCAAAAAATGAGTCGTTCTTGAGTTTATTTGCCAAATCATCGGGTAGTGAGTCGGCATCAGCTTGTTGTGCCAGTTGGTAATCATGTGCCAAACGCAGAACCTGAAAAGCGGATTCTAACCGTGCACGCAATCGATTTTTTAATTCAGCAGTGGCTGCCTTGGTAAAGGTAACAACCAAAATGCGATCGACAGCAATGTGTTCAATTAACACCAAACGCAAGAACAATGCTGCGATGCTGTATGTTTTTCCAGTACCAGCTGATGCTTCGATTAAATTAACACCAATGATAGGGGCATTTAAGGCATTAAAATCTTGTTGTGTTGTCATGCCTACTCCTTATTGCTCGGTAATGGCTTGTATGTGATTGACCAAAGGTACCCAGATGGTTTCAATGGTGTTTAAAAATAGTGGCATGTCCAATACCTCGTGACTGGTCATTTCACCAAAGACCAGCTTAATTTCTTCATAATCTTTTTGGCCAATGCTGATTTTATTACCATTAAAGGCCAGTTGCGCCTCTTTGATAATCTCTTGCCACAATTTGTCTTGATTGGGGTCTTTGGGGTTGTGGCCTGCTTGGATGTGTTTTGCCCATTTTTTGGCTGCTTTGAGACTGGTTCTGGCAAAAAATGGCAAAGGTTGTTGTTGTCCAATACGCCAATAACATAAGCAGTCATTTAAAATGCGTCGGGCGGTATCAGGCTCAATGGGTGATAGCATTTGAGGGGCAGGGGGCCAGACCCAGAGGCTATTTTGGGTGTTGCCCATGGCTGCAGCCATGAGGTGTTCTAACAATACCGCCACTTCATCGGTGCTATTGGCGGGTTTGGTTTGATATGTGACCAAGCCGTTGGAGTACCTATTTTGCAAGCTACCACTTAATGTGATGTTGTCAAAAGTGTACTGCACATTCAATGGTGCCTCATGTTGGTTATTAAACCAGTCATGGGGTAGGCTAGCGACTTGGGCATTGTAAGTATTTTGCCAATGTTCAGCCAAAAAACCATCAGGCCAAGTATTTTGTGCTGCCAATTTTTGGTGTACTTGGGCAAAATCTTGTCCATCACGTCTGGCTTGATACAAGGCTTGGTAAATGGTATTTTCATCTTCAACCGTAAATGGCTCATTTTCCACCAAGGCAGATTCTAGGTACTGACTGTGCCAACCTAGTTGTTGCTTTAACCAGTGTTTTACAGGGTTTTTCCAAAATTGAATAAAAGCATTGACGTTGACATGCCAGGCATCGTTTGCACTGGGTATGACAGCATCTTCTAAAAATGGGGTTTTGGCATGGCTTGGGGTGCTTAATGCTTTGGCATAGTCTTGTCGATAACTGAACAAACCATCTTGTTCGCTGTAATAGCGCTTAGAAAAGGCCTGCAATGGGTGTTGTTTCACCCAGTTTTCCCACAAGTAGGAGGTGCTTTTTCCAGACATGCTGGCCACCACATCAATTAATTCATGTAGCAAAGGCGATGCCGCCATGTCGTCGTTTTTGTCTTGGCTTTTACCCAAATAAGACAAATACAAAATCTCGCGGGCACTAATCATGGATTCTAAAAATAAATAGCGGTCATCATCTCGGTGTGAACGGTCGCCTTTGGCTGGGTGTAGGTTGATTAAATCAAATTCAGGTTTGCTAAAGTTACGGGGGAAACTACCATCATTGAGTCCCAATAAGCAAATGACTTTAAAGGGCAAGCTTCGCATGGGAATCATGCTACAAAATGTGATACCTTGACGCAAAAATCCCGCTTCACTGCTGCTTGATAAATTCTGGCTCAAATGCTTTGCCACCAAATGAAAAGGCAGTTTTTGATCCAAATGGGCCGCGTAGGCTTCTTGTTGCCAACTGGCTAAGGTTTGGCTCCAATGGGTTGCTGCGCTGGTGTCTTCTTCGCGAATGAATAGGCAATCATCGCTTAATTGTTGCAATCGCAATAGCCATTCATCCACTGTGGCTTCTTGGCTAAATAAAGCATGGTGCCTAGACAGGCTTTGCCACAAACTCAGCCACTGGCTAAACATGGGTAATTCTTCCAAACTGGATGCCAATGGTGCGTGGTTTTGCCAATCATCAGACAAAACATGGTTGTCAGGCAAGACCAAACCCAAAGCCATTCGTTCTAGTCCTTGAGACCATGTGAAAGCATTGGATTGACCACCAAATTTGGCACGCATGGTGCTATCCAATCCCCAACGAATATTCAATTCTTTTAGCGTATTCATTAAATGAGGTGCATCGTCTAGATCCAAATCAAAACGCGCTAATAAGCAAGGATTATCCAGTAAAGGTAAAATATGGCTGACCTCAAATCGACTTTGCAATAAGTCCAATAAACTGGACAAGCCACTTAAGAAAGGTTGTTTTTGGCTGATTTTAACATCCGCAACACTATACGGAATACGCACACCATCGGGTGCATGTTCACCAAAAATAGCTTCAATAAAAGGTGTGTAAGGTTCGATATTGGGCGTTAATACAGCAATATCATGTGGTTGCCAATCAGGGTGTTCAGTGAAAGCATTGAGCAATTGGTCTTTGAGTATTTGCAACTCGCGCAAAGGACTGTGAGTACTGTGAATCGCAATAGAACCATCATTCAAAGCCAAGGTGGCTTCTGGGGTTTTTTCAGGCGATTGTAAGGTCAAAATTCCTTGTTGCAACTGTCCCAATAGTGTATTTGTATTAGGCATCTGGAAGTGCTCGCCAGAATATTCTAGTTCGGATTCACTGGTTAAATGATTGAGAAAATCTCGACCTTGTTTGCCCAATGAAGCCAATAATGGGTGACCAATTTGGCTTTTGATGTCGCTGTCTAAATCTTCGTCCAAGCCCTGTGCCAAAATTTGCTCAGGTTCAATTAATTGGTACCAATAATCAGCACATGGATTGAGGGCAAAAATATGCACATCTATGTGTTTGGCAATGGTTTGAAACAGTTGTAAATACATTGGTGCCATGGCAGCAATGCCAAAAATAAAAATGCGCTCAGGCAAATGCTCGGCATTTAAACCATTCAAGAGATTTTGCCACAATTGGGCGCGGTGTGGTGTTTGATTGCTGCTGCTATCTTGTGCAACCGTTTGCCACAAAGCCTGTTGCCAAGATTCATCTTTTCCCAAATCCAGTAGCCGACCTTGTTGCCATGTATCCAGCCATGCTGGACGATAGACCAAATATTGGTCAAAAATATCCGCCAATTGGCTGCTTAAATCGTATAACGCACTGGGGCTGCTGCTTAAATACGGTTGTAGTTTTTCCCAGGCAAGAGGGTGTTCTTGTGCAAAATCAGTATTGCTTAAAATGCGCATCAGTCGCCATTGCAAAACCTGAGGGGAAAATGGATTAAGTGAAGATAAATTAGGCATTACTTGCTGCATTAACCGCCAGCTAAAACCTGCGGGTAAACTAAAGTGCAGATTGGCAGCTATACCAGTTTGCTCCGCCAAATAGCGATTTAGGTAACGGCGCATGCCTTGGCTTTGGACTACAATGTTTTCTGCAGCAAAGACTTCTGTTAATGGCACTTGCGCATGAATCATCGACAAAGCCGATGCCAGTGTTTCTAGGTGATTGGATTGGTGTAGATAAAGCATGGCTGGCCCAAAGTTATTGCAAATAAAAGGAATAAATCATTATGCCACGTGAAACTTGCTAAGCAAAATACCACTCTAACAAGATTGTTTGTATAGATAAGATAAAAAAATGCGAATTGTGTAATAAACCATCAATATTTTGGCATGATTTGCAAAGAGGGTGAAAATTCACTTTGAATGATTATCTTTTTAAGATAGAGTGAATACCTTGAATTGTCAGTGTTTTTATTAATCTATTATTAAATTGACAATCAAACGGTGGCTAGACCAACCATATTTTATTGAGAAAATAGAGAAGAGGGATAACATGAAAGTCATGAATCGATATCTAGGGGCTGCAGTATTAATGGCGACTTTGGGTTTGGGTGCTTGTGGTGGTGATAAAACCGCTACAGGTGATGCTTCGGGTGCCAGTGGTGGCAATGGTGCGAAAGTCTATGAAGTGGCATTTGATGCAGCATATGCACCATTTGAGTTTCAAGATGATAAAGGTAATGTCGTTGGTTTTTCCAAAGAAGTATTGGACGCTGTGGCCAAAAACCAGAATTTACAATTTTCATATAAAAACCAACCGTGGGAAGGCATTTTTACCAAACTGGCCCAAGGTGACACAGATATGGTGTCTTCAAGTGTGACGATTACCGATGAACGCAAAAAAAGCATGGATTTTTCTGAGCCTTATTTCGAGGCCACACAGATGATTGTATTGGGCAGTAAGGGTGAAAATGTTAAAAGCTTTGCTGACTTAAAAAATCGATTGGTATCCGTGCAAAATGGCACCACTGGGGATTTGGTGATGCAAAAATTACAAGGCCAAGACAGTAAATTGATTAAACGCTTTGAAAGCATGCCATTGGCGATGAAAGAATTGCAAGCAGGTGGTGTAGAAGCCATAGTGGGTGATAATGGTGTTATTCAAAATTTTGTGACCAATAATTCAGGCGCAAAATTTCGCACTATTGTCGATCCTAACTTTGAAAAAGAGTATTATGGTTTCGCTTTTAGACAAGGTCGCGATGATGATTTGCGCGATAAAGTGAATGCTGGTTTAGCAGCCATCAAAGCCAGTGGCGAATACCAAAAAATTCACGACAAGTGGTTTAGTGGTGAATCAAAAGATCAAGTAGCGAGCCAATAATCCACCATATTGAATACAGTTTGATCAGTGGACAGTGATTTCGCCTTGGCAAGAGCCAAGGCGAAATTGTTTTGTGCAGTGTTAAATGCACAGCAAACGGGTGAGATTTTGTTATTTTTTCTCATTCTCAGGTACAATAAGACGATTGAATTTAAGGTTTTTAACGCAATGACAATGAACAAAGAAGAGTTTGCGGATAATCACTTTATCCGCTCCATTATTGATGAAGACTTGGCCAGTGGCAAACACGAGAAAATTCACACGCGTTTTCCGCCTGAGCCAAATGGTTATTTACACATCGGCCATGCCAAAAGTGTTTGTTTAAACTTTGGTTTAGCACATGTTTACGATGGTTTGTGCAATTTGCGCTTTGACGACACCAATCCGGAAAAAGAATCGGATGAATATGTGCGCGCCATTCAAGAAGATGTACAGTGGTTGGGCTTTCAGTGGGATGGTAAACCTCGCTTTGCTTCAGATTATTTCGAGCAGCTTTTTGATATTGCTGTGCAATTGATTCAAGATGGCAAAGCATTCGTTGATGAATTGAATGCTGATGAAATGCGTGAATACCGTGGTACCTTAAAAGAGGCTGGTAAAAATAGCCCTTATCGTGATCGCAGTATTGAAGAAAACTTGGATTTATTCCAACGCATGCGTGCTGGTGAATTCCCAGATGGCAGCAAAACTTTGCGTTTGAAAATTGACATGGCTGCGCCCAATTTGAATTTGCGCGACCCTGTGATTTACCGTATTCGCCGAGTACACCATCATCGAACTGGTGACAAATGGTGTATTTACCCCATGTATGATTACACCCATGCCATTTCAGATGCGATTGAACACATTACTCATTCTTTGTGTTCACTTGAGTTTGAAAACCATCGTCCATTGTACGATTGGGTTTTGGCCAATATTGCCAGCCCAAGCCATCCGCACCAATATGAGTTTTCACGTTTGGAATTGCTATATGCATTGACTTCTAAACGCAAATTAAACCAATTGGTTGTAGATGGCCATGTTAAAGGTTGGGATGACCCACGTATGCCGACCGTTTCTGGTATGCGTCGTCGTGGTTACACGGCTGCTGGTGTTCGTTTGTTCTGTAAGCGTGTGGGCATTTCCAAAAGCGATAATATCGTGGACATGAGCGTATTAGAAGGCGCCGTTCGTGAAGATTTGGAAAATACGTCACCACGCATGATGGCTGTATTGAACCCAATCAAAGTGGAACTCATCAACTTTGATGAAGCCATTACCCAAGGCCGTACTGCACCTTATCACCCCAATCACCCTGAAATGGGTGAGCGTGAAATTCCGATTAGCCGCCATATCTACATTGATGCGGATGACTTTGCCATTGATCCGCCCAAAGGCTTCCAACGCTTGGTTGCTGGTGGTGAAGTGCGTTTGCGTTACAGTTATGTGATTAAATGTGAAGAAGTCTTGACCGATGAAAATGGTCGCATCACCAGCTTAAAATGCACCATTGACCACGATACTTTGGGTAAAAAACCAGAAGGTCGCAAAGTCAAAGGGGTGATTCATTGGTTGTCAGCAGCGCATGCCGTGCCTGCAACAGTGCGTTTGTATGATCGTTTATTTACCGTTGAACGCCCTGATGCAGTTCGTGGCGAAGATGGTCAATACGTTGATTTTTGTCAGTTCTTGAATGCAGATTCCATGACTGAAATCGATGCTTGGGTAGAACCTGTGGCCAATACCTTGCCCGTTGAAGCCCGTTACCAGTTTGAGCGTTTGGGTTATTTTGTAACGGATCGTTATGATCACGAAGTGGGTAAGCCATTGTTTAATCGTACCGTAACTTTAAAAGACACTTGGCAAGCCAAATAATAGCCATCTTGTTTAAAAATCAAAAAGCTGCCTTTAAGGCAGCTTTTTTTGTGTCATGCTTGGGTGAATATAGCTGGTATTTATTTAAAGCCATCTGTTTTAAGATGATTTTATTGAATGATATTGACTTGGACATCAAAAAACCTCAGTTGATTAACTGAGGTTTAGGTGAAGTAAGGGTTTATTGAGTGTTGGTTTCGCTTTGGTACCACTTGATAAATTCTTGTGGTGGTACAAAGCCCAGTAGTGGTTGACTGCGTTGATTATTTGCCTTGACCACAAAAATCCCTGGGGGGCCAAATAAGCCATATTCTTTGAGCAAAGCTTGGTGTTCTGCTGTGTTTTCAGTCACGTCAATGGTGAAAAAACGATCCATGTTGATAGCCGTTTTGACACTGTCTTGATTGAGGGTTTTCATTTCCATTTCTTTGCAACTAACACACCAATCAGCATAAAAATCGACCAAGACAGGTTCATTGGGATTTTGTTGGAATGCTTCTTGCATCGCTGTTTCTAGCTGGGATTTGGTGGTAAAACGATGATTATTGGCTTCTGTCGGTGCCAAGGTGAGGGCATGGTGCATCCATGTCATTTCATGGCGAATACTTTGTACGACAAAATAAGCACTGTTGGCGATGAATGCCAAGCCAACAATAATCAACCACCAACGTGATTTTTTGCTGGCAAAATAAGCCAAATACAGGCCAAAGACAGTAAAAATGAGGGCGTAAGCGATAACAACAATCAAATAGGGTAAGAATGGTTTGGCCACATAAAGTGCCGTTGCCAATAAAACACAACCCAAGAAGTATTTCACCACATTGAGCCAGTCACCAGCCTTGGGCAAGATTTTGGCACCAAATGTGGCAATGGCAATCAAGGGCATACCAATGCCCAAAGCCAATGCATACAAGGCCAATCCGCCTAGTTGTCCATCACCTGTGCTGGCGATAAAGCCCAAAGCGACTGCCAATGGTGGGGCAACACATGGGCCAATGATTAAGGCTGAGAACATGCCCATGAAAAAGATAGAAACAATATTGCCACCTGATAATTGGTTGCTCTTGTTTTGAAAATAAGCTTGTAGGCGGTTAGGCAGTTGGATATTAATCAAGCCAAACATGCCCATGGCCATCACCACAATCAAAGCTGCGGCAGGTAAAATGACCATTGGTTTTTGCAATTGTTGTTGCAATAATGAACCCGTGAGCCCCGCAATCACACCGATAATGCTATAAGTCAATGCTAAGCCTTGGACATACACCAGCGACAAGATGAATGCATCTTTGGCTTTGGCTTGTTTATTGCCCAAGATGATACCAACCACAATGGGAATTAATGGGTACATACAGGCTGTGAAGCTTAGGAATAAACCAGCCATAAAAAACACCAGTAAACTGGTGCCCAAAGTATCCCAAGAGAGGGTATAAGGATTTTTTTTCAAGTCTGGGCTTGGGCTGCTATTGCTTTGACCACCAGTATCGCCAGAGTTGAAATTAAAACCTTTATTGGTGGCCTGACTCACAAGCCCAAGATTGTTGACTTCAACTGTGACTTCGGTTGGCGGATAACAGATACCCACATCAGCACAACCTTGGTAGCCTATGGTGAGTTTATAAGGTTTGTCTGCCTGAAAAGGAGTGTGGTAAGGAATATTGATTTGAGCACTGCCATAATAAACCGGTTGCTTACCAAAAAACTCATCATTTTTTTCTTTGCCTACGCTCAATTGGGGTGTGCCCAATTGATTTTCAGGTTCGGTGGTAAAAACCAATTTGCTTTGGTATAGGTAATAGCCATCGGCGACATCAAAAGTAATACCAATGCCGTCTTGACTATTGAATACTTGTGGCTTAAATGCCTCTTCTGCGGGCAAAAGACTGTCGGGATCAATTTGGGCATGGGCTGGTAGCCAAAATAATAGGCCACCAAACAATGCCAATAAAAAACCGATCAATTTAGAGTGGGTCATTGTCCTCTTTCTATTTGGAATTGTTCAACAAGCCCAAATATAAAAAGGGCTTGTACCTTAAGGATAACTAATCAATGCGTAAGCAGAATGGTTGTGAATGGATTCGAAGTTTTCACTTTCAACCGTAAAAGAAGCCACTCGGGCATCACGGGTTAAAGTTAAAGCAACATCACGAACCATATCTTCTACAAACTTGGGGTTTTCGTAAGCACGTTCGGTTACAAATTTTTCATCAGGTCGTTTTAATAAACCATACAACTGACAAGAAGCTTGTTCTTCTACGCAGTCAATAATTTCATCAATATTCACTTGACCTGTTGCATGGAGGCTAACAGTAACATGTGAGCGTTGATTGTGCGCACCATAGGCTGAAATTTCTTTCGAGCATGGACACAAACTGGTGACTGGTATCATCACACTGATGTATGACGAATAAACGCCTTGCTTGATTTCCCCTGTTAAGGTGACATCATAATCCAATAGGCTTTTAATGCCAGAGATAGGGGCTACTTTTTGACGAAAATAAGGGAATTTTAACGTAATTTTGCCTGAGTGTGATGCCAGTAATGCAACCATTTTCTCTGTGAGGCATTTTAATTGTTTAGCATCAATGGCATCACGGTTCTCTTCCATGAGTGCCACGAAGCGTGACATGTGGGTGCCTTTTTGGTGTTCAGGTAAAAACACGGTCATGGTTAATAGGGCAACACTGTGTTGTTCACCAGACTCCGTCATTAACGAGATAGGGAAACGCAAATCTTTGATGCCAACTTGATTGATGGCTAAATTACGAATATCGACGCTGCTTTGAACATCGGCAATGGCATTCATGTTAGGCAAAATCCTTTTATTTCATCAGAATGGTAAATCAAGAAAGGCCTTATTCACTTAAGAACTTCTATCATTTACCAAGTTAGCAAGCGAGTATACAAGAGGTGCTTCAGGCTCGCAATGCCAATGAATACAATCGACAAGGTGTTGTAAGGTAAAAGGCAATGTGACCAAACTTGTTCATTAATTTGATATAAGTCAAAGTTAGTCAGTATTGTAACTTGACTGTTAGCCCAAATTCAATATGTTATTCATTGAATCCATTCATATTTAAATGAGTGAGTTTTGGGGTTTAAAATTTTACGGCATCTTCTTCGGGATAGTTTTTACACGGCAAAACACAATGGTGGGGATTTTTTATTCAAATACACGGCTTTTTTAACTAAGTACATCGGCAGTAAAGGAAAATAAGCAATACTTCAATGCCAAAACCAGCATGCTATGGTTTGAAGTGTGGATGGGCAATGAATTGGTATGGTTGGGTTGATAATGTTATGTGGCTAAATGAGCTATGATTTGAAATATTAAATAGATTTTGAAAAAAGCCATTGGCTGTCTAGTAATGGCTTTTTTCATTTAATGGCTTTAATTTAATGTGGAAATATCAGCCACTGCATTGAATAAACCAGACAGTTTTGCCAAAAGGTTCAAGCGGTTTTGCTTGATGGCAGCATCATCAGCCATGACCATTACGCCATCAAAGAATGCATCCACCATGGCTTTTAAGCTGGCCAATTCGCTTAATGCTTGGGTGAAGTTCTCAGCTTTGAGTGCTGCTTCAATGCTTGGGGTCACGGATTGAATGGCTTGTAACAACGCTTTTTCTTCGTCTTGTGCCAATAAGCTTTCATTGACATCGCCCACGGGTGCATCGGCTTTTTTCAACAAATTGTGTACACGCTTATTGGCAGCAGCCAAAGCAAGTGCCTCAGGCAAGGCTTTAAACTGTTGCACAGCTTCCAGTTTTGCAGTCAAGTCATTCAAGGTTTGTGGGCGTTTGGCCAATACTGCTGCGACCACGTCTTGTGCAAAGTCTTGGTTCAGTAGGACGGCTAAGCGCGCTTGCATAAAATCAGCCACTTCGCTGGTGGTTTTGTCATTTAATAAACCCTTGGCAAAGCTATCAAACGTAAATGACAATACTGTTTCTAAAGGTAAATCGTATTGCATTAACATGCGCAACACACCCAAAGAAGCACGACGCAAGGCGTAAGGGTCTTTGTCGCCTGTTGGAATTAAGCCAATGCCCCAAATGCCGACAATCGCTTCCAATTTGTCAGCCATGGCAACCGCTGTGGCAACATTGCTTTGTGGCAAAGCATCACCAGCAAAACGAGGTTGATAATGTTCTTCAATGGCGTGTGCCACGATATCATTTTCTTGGTCATGCTGGGCGTAGTATTTGCCCATGGTGCCTTGTAACTCAGGGAATTCACCCACCATATCGGTTACCAAATCGGCTTTGGCTAAACGTGCTGCACGCAAGGTTTGGGCAATGTCTGCACCAATATGGTCTGCAATAAATTCGCTGATTTTAACCAATCGTTCAATGCGTTCTTGTTGTGAACCAATTTTATTGTGGTACACAACATTGGCTAGCTTGGGTAGGCGGCTTTCTAAGGTTTGTTTTTTGTCTTGCTTAAAGAAGAACTCAGCATCGGCCAAGCGAGCACGCAATACACGCTCATTGCCTTGGATGATATGACTCGAGTCAGCAATTTTTAAGTTAGACACCAATAAAAAGCGGTTCATTAATTTGCCGTTGTTATTTAGTAACGGGAAATACTTTTGATTTTGTTGCATGGTCAAAATCAAGCACTCTTGTGGTACATCCAAAAAGTGCTCTTCAAAACCCGCTTCCAAAACAGCAGGCATTTCCACCAATGCGGTTACTTCATCCAACAAGGCTTCATCCATGGCACAAGAAGCGTCTAAAGCTTCTGCTTTTTCGGTTAATTCAACCAAAATCATGGCTTTGCGTTTGGCAAAATTGGCAATCACTTTGCCATCATTGGCCATTTTTTCTTCGTATTCATTGGCGTGGTTAAACGTGATTTGACCTTCGCTCAAAAAGCGATGACCCAATGTCCAATTTTGGCTGCTTAAGCCCAATACTTCACCTGTTACCAATTGGCTACCATGCATAATCACCAAGCCATGTACTGGGCGAACAAAAGTATGGGTACTTGAGCCCCAACGCATCACTTTTGGGATCGGTAGTTTTTTGACGGCTTGAGCCAAAACATCACCAATGATGGTGCTTAAATCTTGACCTTTTTGGGTGAATTCGTGGGCATAGATATCTTGTTTGCCATCATGGATGATGACTAAGCTGGCAACATCAGTACCACATGAGCGTGCAAAACCTTCCAATGCTTTGGTTGGTGCACCATCTTTCATGCCTGCAACAACAGAAGGGCCTTTTTTGGTGATGTTTTGGTCTTGTTGGACAGCCAAAACACCCTCAATGCTCACGGCTAAGCGACGTGGTGAAGCGAAAACTGTGTATTGGGCATCTTCACCAATAAACTGGTTTTTTTGCAATTGTTCAACAATGGAACCAGCCAAACTATTGCCTAAATTATTTAGGGCTTTGGGTGGCAATTCTTCTGTACGCAATTCAATTAATAACGTATCGGTACGCATGGGTTGTCTTTCATTATCTGGCCAAGCTTAGGTTAATGGCTTGGCGGGTTTCAATCTTGGGCTTAGGCTTGATTTTTAATTAATGGGAAACCAAGTGCTTCACGAGATGCCACGAATTTTTGGGCAACTTGGCGGCTCAAGGTGCGAACACGGCCAATATAAGTCGCGCGCTCAGTCACTGAAATAGCGCCACGAGCATCCAATAAGTTAAAGGTGTGACCTGCTTTTAACACCAATTCATAAGCTGGTAATACCAAAGATTGATCTTCAATTTCCAATAAGCGCTGCGCTTGTGCTTCAAAGTTATTGAACTGTGCTAATAACCAAGTGACATCGCTGTGCTCAAAGTTGTAAGTTGATTGTTCTACTTCATTTTGGTGGTAAACATCGCCATAGGTAATGGTTTGACCATCTAAGGTTTTGGTCCAAACCAAATCATAAACATTTTCTACACCTTGCAAGTACATGGCTAAACGCTCAATACCATAGGTGATTTCACCCAATACTGGTGTGCAATCAATCCCACCAACTTGTTGGAAGTAAGTAAACTGGGTTACTTCCATGCCGTTTAGCCAAACTTCCCAGCCCAAACCCCATGCGCCCAAGGTTGGGTTTTCCCAATCGTCTTCTACAAAGCGAATATCGTGTTCTTGTGGGTTGATACCCAATTCGCGCAATGAATTCAAATACAATTCTTGAATATTGGCAGGCGCAGGTTTTAAGGCAACCTGAAATTGATAGTAATGTTGCAAACGGTTAGGGTTCTCACCATAGCGGCCATCAGCAGGGCGGCGACTGGGTTGAACATAGGCAGCAAACCAAGGCTCAGGGCCTAAGGCACGTAAACACGTTGCGGGGTGGCTTGTGCCTGCGCCCACTTCCATATCAAAGGGTTGCAATACCACACAACCATGTTGTGCCCAATAGGTTTGTAACTTAAAAATAATTTCTTGAAATGTCAGCATGGTATACGGCTTTTGATTTGCTAAATATAAAGTAACCTATTTTACTGTGTGATGAGCAACTTGGGTAGTGCGTCAGGGACGAATGCGGCATTAATCATCAATTGCGCTCGCATTCGCTTGAAATCAGTATGGCCTTGTTGTTTTTTGTGGGAGCAAGCAGTTTGTAACCAAGTCGATGCTGTTTTGGATTTATGTTAACTGACAATCTTTTTGGGTGCTTGCTACGATGGCATGTTTTCCTTCTTGGCTAAGCGCTTCAATCACACCTTCTTGTTCTGGGCGTGCCTTGTTTTGGCTTAATTTACTGGCTGCTTCGATGTGGGTAATCTCAATCTCAATTCCAACCACATGCTTGATGAGCGCTTTTAAGTAAGTTGGTTCAGTTTGGCTCATTTTCCATGGATTATCTGGTGAGTGTTGTTTTTCATGCTGTTCTGTTAAGCGAGCCATGACATTGGCGACAAAGCGTTTATCGTCTTGGATATGTAAAATGCCATGCACATGCACCACTTGGTAATTCCATGTTGGCACTTCTTTGTGGGTTAAGGCTTTTCTGGGGTACCAATTGGGCGAAATATACGCATCTTCGGCTTTGAAAATGAGCAGCACTGCTTGTCCATTTAAGGCAAGGTCAGACAATGGATTGATTCTGGCAATGTGAGCATCCAGTGTGGGAGTGTCTTTGTGAGTGTTGTAATAAAATGGTAGGTGAGTGGCATCTAATCGGCCTTGGGCATTATGATAAATCAGGCTAGCTAACGGATAGTCTTGAATGATACGGGTAATTTCTTCATAAAAGTCATTGTGCCCAAAAAACAATCAGAATTTCCGTTGGGGTTTGGCTATTTTGAGATTGGGTCAAGGTGTTAATAATCATTTGGGTATCAACCATTGATGAAACAAGAGGCTTGTATCCCAATCAATGGTATCGAATGCGTCCATTAATTTTGTGGGGCAGTGGTGTGTTTTTCTGTGGTTGTTGTGGCTTTTCTTGCGGCAGAACGTTCAATGTTGAGGGCCATCACTTTCTTGCCTTGTTGGTATAAAGCTTGGATAACACCTTCTCTTTCTTGTTGTGTTTTATTTTGGCTTAATTTGCTAATGGCTTCAATGCGACTGATTTCAATTTCAATGCCCACAACATGTGCCATTAATCTTTTTAAATAAAGTGGGTCGGTTTGGCTTATTTTCCATGGTGTTTGGGCAGAGAAGAGCTGTTCATGGGTATCTGTTAATTTTTCCATGGTATTGGCAATAAAAGCACGGTCATTTTTGTGGTGTAAAATACCATGCACATGGACGGCTTGGTAATCCCATGTGGGAAATTCTCTTCTGGTGTGTGCTTTGTGAGGATACCAGTTGGGTGAGATATAAGCGTCTTCTGCTTTGAAAATCAATAAAACACTTTTCCCATCTAATGCGGGCTGTGCTAAGTGATTCTGTTTGGCAATGTGGGTATCTAGTGTGGTTTGGACTTTGTCTTGATTGTAGTAAAAGGGCAGATGGGTGGCATCTAGTTGGCCTGTTCTATCATGGTAAATGAGATTAGCCAAAGGATAGTGTTGGATAATCTGTTTAATTTCTTCTGGGCGGTTTTCTTGAAAAACAGATGGAATAAACATGATTTTGGTGTCTCAAATAATCGGTAATGAAGGTGATTAGCCATAATCGCACATTCTACATTATGACAATGTAATTTAAAAGGGCAATAAAAAAAGCATCCGTTTGGATGCTTTTTTTATGATTATGGCGCGGCGGACGGGACTCGAACCCGCGACCCTCGGCGTGACAGGCCGATACTCTAACCAACT
>JASLDB010000081.1 GCA_030151665.1 Neisseriaceae bacterium | reverse complement strand
ATGCAAAAAAGCTGGCACCAATGCAAAGATTGTATACAATATAAAAAACAAAGGAGAGACCATGATTAGCGCATTGGATATTTTTAAAATTGGCTTAGGCCCATCAAGTTCCCACACTGTTGGCCCCATGAAAGCAGCGGCTCATTTTGCCAAAATGATGCAAACACACGATCAATATCATCAGGTGAAGCGATTAGCTGTAGAAGTTTATGGTTCATTGGCATTAACAGGTGAAGGACACGGCTCATTTGATGCCATTTTATTGGGGCTAGAAGGTGATTTACCTGACACTATTGAGTTAAGTGGCATCAAAAGCCGTATTGAACGAATCAATGCCACAGGTGAAATTCACTTAGCCAACGGTGACTCTTTACCATTTGAAGTGGCTCGCGACATGGTCATTCGTTTTGATGAAAGTTTGCCGTTACACCCTAACGGCTTACGTTTCACAGCTTATGATGCCCAAGAACAAAAAATCTTCAATGAAATCTATTACTCTATTGGCGGTGGTTTCGTTGTCACAGAAGCGGAATATGGTCTCAATCAAACTGAGTCAAAAACTGTTCCCTATCCATTTCATGATGCCAAAAGTCTATTTGATACTTGCCAACAACAGGGTTTAAGTATTGCTGAATTGGTATTGGCCAATGAAGTCGCCCTCACAGGGTCACCATTGAATGCCCAAAGTATCAAGCAGGTGAAAAACAATATATTGCACATTGCCAATACGATGTTTGATTGTATTGAACGTGGCTTAAATACAGAAGGTTTCTTACCCGGTGGATTAAATGTGGTTCGCCGAGCCCCAAAATTGGCTTTGCAATTAAGAGAGCTTCGTCAAGCCAATATGGTCAATACCCATTTGTGGCCCATGGTTTATGCCATGGCAGTCAATGAAGAAAATGCAGCTGGTGGTCGTGTGGTGACAGCGCCAACCAATGGTGCAGCAGGCATTGTGCCATCCGTTCTCAATTATTATCGCCGCTTTCACCCACAAGCCACTGAGGATGGTATTGTTGAATTTTTACTGACCGCAGCTGCCATTGGTATGTTATACAAAATGAATGCCTCTATTTCAGGCGCTGATGTGGGCTGCCAAGGTGAAGTGGGTGTGGCTTGTTCTATGGCAGCAGGTGCTTTTTCTGCTGCCTCTGGGGGGACATTGGCACAAATTGAAAACGCAGCAGAAATGGCCATGGAACACCATTTAGGCCTCACCTGCGATCCTGTAGCAGGTTTGGTCCAAATTCCGTGTATTGAACGCAATGGCATTGCTGCTGAAAAAGCCATTAAATTGGGAACATTGTCGTTACTAGAAGATGGTTTAAGCAAAAAAATCACTTTAGACATGGTAATAAAAACCATGTATCAAACTGGTAAGGACATGAAATCAACGTACAAGGAAACATCTTTGGCAGGTTTGGCGGTGACCTTGAAGCGAAAAGCGATTGCGGTATCGGTTAGTGTGATTGAATGCTAGCGCTAAGGCGATTACAATAGCGTTCATGAACTATACTATCAATACATTAGACTACCAACACCTAGGATTTTTGCTCTTGGTACCAGAAAATGAGCATGAGCCTTTTTGGGGTGATGGCATGGTCAAATTACAAACCACCGATGCGGATATTTTAACTTCACCTGAGGCACAAGTACTACAAAGCTTGTGCCAACCTTTTACATGGCAGATTGAACAGGATACAATGCTTTTTAGCCATGAGGATGACATAATCGCCAAACTACAAGGCGAATATCTACAAGTGGGTACAGTGCATTATTTAATTCACGATTTAACAGGTGCCATTTAAAATGGAAAGTGTTTTTATTTTAATCCCCATTAGCATTTTGCTGTTTTTCGTGATTGCTGGTTTTTTTTGGTGGTCGTCTAAAAATGAACAATTCGATGACTTAGAAGGCCCTGCTTTTCGCATTTTAATGGATGACGATGATGTCCATGAAGCCACGCCAATAACAAACAATGAGCCTGATACTAGCGAAACAACCTCTAGCGACAAGACCGATCAAAAATAGTTTCTTCAGACTTCATCAACAATAGAAAAAGTGCTCATGAAAAACCAATTTGCTTTTGCGATAACCAATCGATTTGCACCCTTATTTGGCACCCAATTCATGGGCGCACTCAATGACAACTTATTCAAAACCGCCACATTTGTTCTCATTAGTTTTTATGGATTGGGCAAAAGCAACACCGACATTGACCCAGCACAATTATTGAATATTGGTGCTTTATTGTTTATTTTGCCTTATTTTATTTTTTCATCCATTTCGGGACAAATCTGTACCCGTTATGACAAGGCAAAGGTTGCCCGTGTGGTCAAGGTCATGGAGTGTATCATTATGCTCTATGTTGCCTATGGTTTTTACACCAGTTCCTTGTGGATTTTACTGTCTGGACTATTTTTTATGGGGGCGCAGTCTACTTTTTTTGGCCCATTAAAATACTCCGTATTGCCTGAGTACCTCAATAATAAAGAATTGGTAGCAGGCAATGGTTTAATTGAAATGGGCACGTTCTTGGCCATTTTATTGGGTCAAATTCTGGGTACAGTCTTGGCGGGTTTAGACAGCATATATTATGTTATTGGTAGCATTCTTGTGATTGCTATTTTTGGTACCATCACCAGCTTTATGATGCCAAGTGCACCACCACAAGCACCAGATACCCCGATTGATTTGAACATTCTGCGCAGTACATGGCAAATCTTAAAAGCGTCATTTGCCAATGTACAAATCAAAACAGCCATTATTGGTATTTCTTGGTTCTGGCTATTGGGAGCTGTCTACACCACACAATTGCCCACATTCACCAAGGTTCATTTGGGTGGCACGGATGATGTTTTTAACTTGATGTTGAGTTTATTCTCAATTGGTATTGGTATTGGTTCCATCATCTGTGCCAAGCTAAGCCACGAACGTGTTGAATTGGGTTTGGTCTTAATGGGCGCCACTGGCATGACCGTTTTTGGGGCGTGGTTGGGCATCAGCACCTACACCCCTTATGTTGGTGAATTACAAAATATCAGTGAATTCCTCAATACAGCCAGTGCTTATAACGTGATGTTGTGTATCACCGCCCTCGGTTTTTTTGGTGGTTTTTTCTCGGTGCCACTTTATACATGGTTACAAACTGGCTGTGAAGAGCATTTTCGCTCTCACGCCATTGCTGCCAATAATATTGTCAATGGTGTGTTTATGATGGCAGCAGCAGGTTTAAGCATGTTGTTATTGCAAAAGTACAATAGCATTGCGATTTTGTATATGCTCGTTGCCATTGGCAATGTTTTGGCCATGCTAATCTTGATTAAACTCTACCCTGCTATGTGGACGAACCGCTGGCATTGGTTAAAACGCAAGTAACATTCATTTATGGCAAAAAAAAATCATTTTCTTAAAAAATGCAATTTGTTTATTGGTCTAACTGTCTTCACCCCGATGGTATGGGCAGTTGATTTACTCGGGGCATGGCAAGCTGCATTGGCATACGATGCCAGTTATTCAGCTGCCCAATA
This sequence comes from Neisseriaceae bacterium, assembly GCA_030151665.1. Taxonomy (GTDB): domain Bacteria; phylum Pseudomonadota; class Gammaproteobacteria; order Burkholderiales; family Neisseriaceae; genus JASLFS01. The sequence goes on along the minus strand of JASLDB010000081.1, from coordinate 6,164 downwards.
TGACCGCGATGCCAATCAAGAGGTTGCAACACAAGCTCGCTCGGTTTTGTTGCCACAATTAACGGCAATGGGTACAGGACGATACAGCCAAAACCATCAACCCACCAGTGACACCAATCGCTCAGTCACTTGGGCACTAGAAGCCAATCAAGTATTGTGGGATTACAGCAAATGGGCTCAATACCAACAAGGTAAACTGACTGCGACAGCAGCTGACTACCAATTAAGTTTAAAAGCCCAGGATTTAATCCTGAATGTCAGTGAAGCCTATTTTAATATTTTGCATCAACAGGATTTGCAACAAGCCAATGTGGCCACACTCAAAAGTTTACAAGGTCAATTGGATCAAGCCAAAACCATGTTTCAAGTGGGTACTGCCAGCATTATTGACACCAGAGAAGCAGAGTCGGCATTACAAGCTGCTAAAGTCAAAGAATTGGATATTATCAATCAATTGAATATCGCCCAAGAACGTTTCACATTATTGACGGGCCTAGACAGTCGTGATATTCAACCTTTGCAAGCTCGCCGCTTAGAAAAAGCCGAAGTCAACGAACTAACATTTTGGTTAGAACAAGCTCAAAAAGACAATACTGAAATTAAGCTCAAGCAACTGCTCATCGCGCAAGCCGAAGCCAAAATCAAAGAAAATCAAGGCAATCGTCTCCCAACAGTCAGTCTACAAGGTGGCTATCAAAATCAATACCAACATGGCAACCAAGCCTTTGGTGACTTGGGGCGCAACAAAGGCAGCTATGCTCAAGTGACATTGAGCATTCCCTTGGTTTCTGGTGGTGCTATCAATAGCAAAATTCGCCAATCCAAGCTAGAAGCCCTAAAAAGCCAAGATGAATTATTGGCAACACAAAGAGATATTGCATTAAAGACCAAAGCGAGTTATTTTAACCTGAAGACTAATCAACAACAGATTATTGCGCTAGAAGCACTACTCAAAACCAATCAAGCCAAACTAGATGCCACACGTCTGGGGCAAGAAGTAGGCGAACGCAGTAATCTTGATGTCGTATTAGCAACACAAGATGTTTATGAAGCAAAGCAACAGTTAGCCAAAGCACGCTATGATTACATTCAAGCACGCTTAGCCCTACTACAAAATAGTGGGCGCTTACAGAATATTGCTGAACTTGAGCAAATTAATCGCTTTATCGCACCTAAATTATAACTTTTGCTTTATTACTTCATGGGTGGCATTGATGCCCCCCTTGTGTTGCTGCACAAAGCTAGCCCATATGGCACATAATACAACACGGAGCACACCATGCAATATCGCTTTTCACAAGCCATTAGTAATACCCCAAAATCATTTATACGTGAGATTTTAAAATTAACACAAAGTGACGAAATTATTTCATTTGCAGGCGGCTTGCCGAATAAAGACTTTTTTCCAGTCAAAGCCATTGCTCAAGCCGCCCAAGTGGCCTTAACACAAAATGGCGAAAGTACTTTGCAATATGGCATGACTGAAGGCTACACACCACTGCGTGAATGGATTGTTAAACGCTACCAAGACAAAGGCGTCAACATTAACAAAGACAATGTTTTAGTTGTTAGTGGCTCACAACAAGCATTGGATTTACTGGGCAAAGTATTTTTGGACATAGGTGATGTGGTTGCATTGGAAAAACCCAGCTATTTAGGTGCTATTCAAGCCTTTCAAATGTTCCAGCCCCAATTTGAAGAAGTCACCTTGGATGAAAGTGGTGTGAATTTGGCACAATTGGCCAACGTTATGCAAACCAGCCAAGCCAAATTCTTTTACGGCATCCCTAACTTCCAAAACCCAACGGGTTTAACATATAGCCTAGAACATCGCCAAGCGTTGGCACAGTATTTAATTGATAACAATCAATTAATGGTTGAAGATGATCCATATGGTGAGTTGCGTTTTATCGGTGAAACCTTGCCATCTGTTTATTCTTTGGCACCTGACAATGTGATTTTATTAGGCTCATTCTCTAAAGTATGTGCCCCTGGTATGCGTATTGGCTGGGTTGTTGCCAATAACGAAATTATTAATCAATTGGTAACAGCTAAACAAGCATCTGACTTGCATACCAGTATCTTGTCACAACGGGTATTGTTTGAGTATTTGCAAGCCAATAGCCTAGATGAGCACATTGAAAAAATTCGCACAGGCTACAAAGCACAACGCATGGCCATGGTTAATGCGTTAAAAGAATACATGCCTGAAGGCATTAGCTTTACCGAACCAGAAGGTGGCATGTTCTTGTGGGTCACCTTACCAGAAAACTGCTCTGCTTTGGACTTAATGCCAATCGCCATCAAACATCAAGTTGCATTTGTGCCTGGCGATCCTTTTAGTACAGTGGAAGGCGGCGCAAAACGCCACATGCGTTTAAGTTACTGCACGGTTGATAGTGAAAAAATTGTCGAAGGCATTAAACGATTGGCTGCTGCCATTCATGAATATCAAAATCGTTAAATCAACATTGACTCTAAAGAGAAAGCCACTAATTTATTAGTGGCTTTTCTAATCAAAGCTATTCCAATCAGCAAAAAACCTCTTGTCAGCTGATTAATTTTCTCAAGGAAACTGTTAAATTAAAATATCTTGCCTACAATGACAACAAATAATCCCATCAAGTTTTGTATTTGCTATTTCATCGTTCAAACTTGAGCTTGAATAATAAATATGCACAAATAATGAACCCACATAAACGATTAAAACTACAAAGGTTTATCAGGCTTATTCAAAATGACGGCCTTGTCAAAAAATAAATTCTGAAAAGCAAAAAATTGTACACAGACAAACTTCATATTATTTTTTAAAACATATGATATACATCATTGTGGTAAACAAACAAACTGGGTTAAAATAACGTCCTTTATTTTAAAATATAAACAAAAACAATTACTTTTTAAAAATCAATTGCTTTTATTTATATATCATAAATAATTTAGCTGCCAGATAAACAAGCATTACTTTTACCAGTTTTGGTATAAAAAAACAAAACTTAAACTGGTAAAAGTAATCCTATATTAACTAGCATTTTTCGTTATTTTGATTTGGTTTTTATCAATACCAATTCATTTTTAACATGACTTTAATACTGATAAGGAAATCATTTCCCATGAGACTTCCTCAATCCCGCCACACCAATGAAGAAATCAATACTTTTATCACTGTCAGTCGTTTTAGTGAAGAAGATGCTGAATGTCTGGAGTTGCTAAGCCCAATCATTGTGCCTGCATTGCCTGAATTAACTGAGAAATTTTACGCTCAGTTATTGCAATCAGACGATATGCGCCCTTATTTAGAAGGTCGCCTTGAGGCATTGAAAGCCACCCATTTAAAATGGCTAGAAGGTTTATTTACTGGTGTTTATGATGATGCTTTTGTTGAAAAACAAAAATTAATTGGTCACGTACATGTTAAAGTTCGTGTACCACCTTTATTTGTGGCTTCAAGTATGTCTTTCTTACGAGCAGAGATTCCAGCCATCTTGCTTAATGTTGACCTAGCTGCCATTAATCGCCAATGTACATTCTCAAATTGCAGTGGCTCTATTTCACGCTTATTGGATTTTTGTCACTTTCTGATTGATAGAATGTACTTTAAGAGCATGATGGACGTTATGGGCATTTCCCCCGCATTGTTAAATCGCCTAATGACTTTGGCTTAATAAAAAAACCGCACTGTATACCATGGTGCGGTTTTTTATTTTGATTGGCTCAAAAGACTTATAAGCCTCGTTGCCATTCTGAACGCAGTGATACTTGTTCAGGTGTTAAAATCGCTTTGTCCAATGTTGCCAAAATACTGTCTTTGTCCAAACCCAATCGCCCTTTTAAGACCAAGTAATTAGAAGCATGATCACTGCGAAAAACTGTTTGCTGTAAATGAAGTGATTCAATCATATAACGCAACTCCATAAACAACTCTTGTGTGCTCAACATAGTAAAATCAGTGAATCTGGCTTTGAATCGCTCCATACCCAACGGAAAGCTGACCACCAAAGTTGACAAAAATTCAGGCTGACTTTCATTCATTAATTGTGCCGAATGCAGAGCATGTTGACCACTGTATTTTTGCCCGCCCAAGCCATTTAAAATCATAACGGATCGCTTAATACCTGCCTCAGCCAATTTATGCAAAGCAGCCACAGACGATGCAAAAGTTTCGCGCTTATTGATTCTATCAAGTACCCAGTCATCTCCTGATTCACAACCAATATATGCCAATTTTAAGCCAGCATCTGCCAGCTCTTTTAATTCACTTACCGATTTATTCTTAACATTATTCGGCAAGCAATAACTTGATACTCGATTCACCTCAGGTAAATATTGTTTAATTTTTTCTAAAATACCCAATAAACGACGAGTTGACAATGCCATTGCATCGCCATCTGCCAAAAAGACCCGACGCACGCCTGAATGGGCTGCTACAGATAAATCATGATCAATTTTACTGTCTTGTGTCAGTGAGAATTTTTTTTGAGCTTGGGTATACATTTCACAAAAAGTGCATTGATTCCAAGAACAGCCATTACTCACTTGTAAAATTAGCGATTTGGCTTCACTGGGTGGGCGAAAAACAGGTTCAATGTATTGAATGGGCAAATAATGGCTAAACATCGTTTAATTTCATTCCTTGTTACTGTGATTGTGCCTTATCATGCCCACTTTAACAAAAAGGTGCAAGTCACCATTTAAAGCAAGATGGGCAATCGTTTTTGCAATGCTTGGCTGTTTTTTACCATGCCTAAATCAGGCAAATCCAATCCCAAATCTGTTTCAATAATCAATACATTATGTGGACGACCCGAATGCAAACTCATGTGCATTTTGGCTGGATTAAATGCCAAACCATGCTGCTTTGCAAAAAGCTCGGCTCGCTCATTGGCCAATGCCAACATAGGTTTTAATGTCACATCCAAATAAAAAACCTCCACTTTCAATACCAAAATTCGAGCAGCAAACCAATCCGCTTCTTGTGTAAAAACATCAGGGCTTTTTTGGCTAAAATCATGACGCATGGCAGCAATCAAACAGGCGATAGTACGTATACTGGGCAACATCGCCTCACTAATCAATGCATCCTCACTTAAACCCAATGGTACAGGACACAAGGTTTTCTGATGTGCATTGCCATCCACAGCCATATACCAGCGACGTGGTTTCACTGCTTGCTCACTTTGTGCCCCATTTGTGATTTCTTCATGAATACTAAGTTGCTGTATACAATTTGCTGTTGGTAACATCATACCCTCCTTGGGTGGCTTGTTTTCATTTGCTATTGTGAAGCCCATGTATTGCAGCCAGATGAATGACCCATCAAAAAAGCCGCTCAATGAGCGGCTTTTTTGATCTGTTGTGTAAATGATTCTAAGAATAGATTAATTTACATACGCAAAAAGGCGCCGCCACCCAAGGTGCGGTACCAATAATAAGAGAAGAATGTATTAAATTTTTGCGTGTTCATGTTTTTAGATTACTAAAGGTTTTTAAAGCTGTCAATATTTTCATTTCAAAAAACGATTGCATTATCACGATCCAGTTAATGATTACTGCCCCACTTTTGCATTAACGAATGCGGAATCCTCAATTGATCTAATATTCTGGCCACCACAAAGTCCACCATATCTTCAATGGTTTTTGGGTGATGATAAAACCCTGCTATGGGTGGTAAAATAGTGGCACCAGCTTGAGTTAGTGTCAGCATATTTTGTAAGTGAATTACCGAAAATGGTGTTTCTCTAGGGACAATAACCAAGTTTCTGCGCTCTTTTAAACAAACATCCGCTGCTCGTTCAATTAAGTTATCTGATAAACCTTGGGCAATCGCAGCTACTGTTCCCATGCTAGCAGGACAAACAACCATTGCATCAGCTGGATTGGTCCCTGAGGCCAATGGTGCGAACCACTCTTCTTTACCAAAAACACGCAGTTGTTCAGTAACACCGTATTGCTCACGTAGCTGTGCTTGGCATTGTGCGGCATGACTGGGCAAAAGCAAATCCATTTCTTGTTTAGCAACCACTTGGGCAGCACTGGAATACAATAACCAGACTTCTTTATCCAAAGCCAAAAGGGTTTCTAATAAGCGCATACCATATGGCATGCCTGAAGCACCTGTTAGTGCTAATGTAATGGTTTGTGGTTGCATACAACGACACCCAAGT
>JASLDB010000021.1 GCA_030151665.1 Neisseriaceae bacterium | reverse complement strand
TTACTTCAGCGTGATAGTTAGTTGGGATACCACCCATCATGTAATGCGTTGTTGGCACCACAGGGATTGGGTCTTTAATTGGATCAACACCAGCAAACTTAATCGCGATTTCACGAATGCCTGGCAGTTTTTCGATAATTTTATCAGCACCCAAGTGGTCTAATTTCAACAACACATGGTCTTTGTTCTTACCACAGCCACGACCTTCGTGAATTTCCATTGCCATGGCACGAGATACCACGTCACGAGAAGCCAAGTCTTTTACAGTTGGTGCATAACGTTCCATAAAACGCTCACCGTCGCAGTTTAGCAAGATACCACCTTCACCACGCACACCCTCAGTAATCAATACACCTGCACCGGCCACGCCAGTGGGGTGGAATTGCCAGAATTCCATGTCTTCTAATGGCAAACCAGCGCGAGCAACCATACCCAAGCCGTCACCTGTGTTCATGAACGCATTGGTAGATGAAGCATAAATACGACCTGCACCACCTGTTGCGAACAACACTGCTTTAGCATGCATGGTGAATACTTCACCAGTTTCCATGTCCATTGCAGTCACACCAACAGCATCGCCGTTGTCATCTAAAATCAAGTCCAATGCCATCCACTCAACAAAAAATTGGGTGTTCGCACGAACGTTTTGTTGGTACAGAGTATGCAACATCGCGTGACCAGTACGGTCAGCAACGGCACAAGCACGCTCAACTGGGCGTTTACCATGCTCAGCAGTGTGGCCACCAAATGGACGTTGGTAAATTTTGCCGCTTTCAACACGGTCAAAAGGCATGCCCATGTGTTCCAACTCAACCACAGCATCTGGTGCACGGCGGCACATAAATTCGATGGCATCTTGGTCGCCCAACCAGTCCGAACCTTTAACGGTATCGTACATATGCCAAGTCCAATGGTCTTCTTGCACATTACCCAAAGAAGCAGAAATACCACCTTGTGCAGCAACAGTGTGTGAACGTGTTGGGAAAACTTTAGACAAAACAGCAGTGTTTAAACCTGCTTGTGACAATTGAAGAGCTGCGCGCAAACCTGCACCACCACCACCGACAATTACCGCATCGAAACGACGTACAGGATAACTCATGCTTGCCCCCAAATTACTTTAACTGAATAAACAAAACAACCTAGCAACCAAACGATGGTTGCTGTGTGTAAAAACAAACGCACAGCAGCAGATTTCACATAGTCCATCCACAAGTCGCGAATACCAACCCAAACGTGCAATACCACAGCAACAAAGGTAATTTGTGTGAACAAACGAACCCAAGTTTGTGTGAAGAATGTTTGCCATGCTTCATAACCACTTGGCAAGCACAACAAAAAGGCAACCATAGCAAATGTATAAATCGCCATAATGACAGCTGTTAAACGCTGCATAATCCAATCGCGCAAACCATAATGCGCACCTGTTAATTTGCGATCTACCATAGCAATGCTCCCAAAACTGCAGTCGCAACAACTGCCAATACCGCAACAACTTTTGCTGTCATGCGCGCTGTTTCTAAATCCAAGCCTTTGTGAATATCCAAAGCCAAGAAACGCAAGCCAGCGAAAAAGTGATGCATATACGCCCACAACAAACCAATCAATAGCAATTTAACCACAGGGTTAGCCACAACAGCTTGGTAAGTTTGAAAGCCTTGCTCATGGTTTAAAGTACCTGCAAATAGGTACAATAAAAATGGCAAGCACACGAAAATGCCTACGCCACTTATCCGATGCAAGATAGAGACAATCCCTGGGATCGGCAAGCGAATGCTTGGTAAGTCCAGGAATACGGGTCTTTGTTTCTGCATTGTGTTTCCTCGTTTTAAGTATATGTAATAAAAAAATTTAATTAATGTTTTATTGGTTTGATTAACAATCAATTAAATAAAGCGTTAATTTACTCTTTTTTCGCGCCTAATTAAATAGACAATCTTATATTATGGCTTAATTTCCTAGTAAATCAAAATCAACTACTTAACACCAAGCTGATATTGACCCATCAAAATAAACCGTTTACGCCACTCGATCAATTCACCGTCTTGTGAATGACTTAACCGAGTCAACTGCAAAACAGGCTTGTGGCCATCATTCTTCAGCACATAAGCTGCATCTCTATCAAGATAAGCGATTCCCAATAAACTGCACTGGGATGATAATTTCAAACCATAATGCAACCACAATAAATGATACAAATCATGGCGATTGGCTGCGTGTAATGTGTTGAGTTCTGGCAAAGCATCGTACTTCAAATAAGCCTCATCCACAGCCACGGCACTTACGCCCTGTCGCCACAACAGCAAATGCTTCCACACGATGGTATTGCGCTTGATTTGCAAATTCTCAGCGACTTCTTCTGTTGCATGAACTGCACTAATGCCCAAACTTTCTGCCCGTGGTAGTTGCGGGATTTTTTTACTTGAAGCATTCGCTTGTAAATACAACTCACCCCATTCTGGATTGTTTTTGGCGATAAATGTTCCAACACCTTGTTGCCGAGCAAGAACACCTTGCTTAACCAATACATCCAAGCCTTTGCGAACTGTCCCTTGACTCACCTTCAAAGTCTCAGCCAAAGCCCATTCACTGGGGAGCACATCCTCAACACGGTAAACACCTCGTGCAATTTGCTCATCAATATAGTCGACAACCTGCTCATAAAGTGGTTTTCGCTTGATATGCAATTTAATCATGTCGCTCATTTTACAAAGTTCCTGCCAGAAGTGAAAGTAAGTCTTATATAAGACATAAGATACAGATAGTTTCTATCTATCACAAGTAAACAATGTAACAAGTGAATTTTAATCTGACCTAAGGATTTTTTTTTGGTATGATATTTTTCCGTAGCAATCCTGTTTGGTGTCTTACTTACAACACACATCAACGTCATTGTACAAAAACTTAATCAAAATCATTGGTAAGTTGCGTAAAATTCAACGGGTTTACCAATGGGTTTTGATCATTCAAATGTTCGCAAAACATCCCCTTTGGAGATAACACTTATGAAATCACCTGTTCGTGTAGCAGTTACTGGTGCCGCCGGTCAAATCGGTTATAGCTTAATGTTCCGTATCGCTAGTGGCGAAATGCTAGGCAAAGACCAGCCTGTTATTCTGCAATTATTGGACTTACCACAAGCGCAAAATGCCGTTAAAGGCGTGATGATGGAGTTGCAAGACTGTGCATTCCCACTATTGGCAGGCATGGTTGCTTCTGACAATCCAGAGGTGGCATTCAAAGACGTTGATATCGCTATTTTGGTTGGCGCTCGCCCACGCAGCAAAGGCATGGAACGTGCTGACTTATTGTCTGCCAATGCAGAAATTTTCACCGTACAAGGTGCCGCTTTGAATAAAGTTGCTAGCCGTGACGTTAAAGTATTGGTAGTGGGCAACCCCGCTAACACCAATGCTTACATCGCCATGAAATCAGCACCTGATTTGCCAGCGAAAAACTTCACCGCCATGTTACGTTTGGACCACAATCGTGCATTGAGCCAATTAGCAGAAAAAACAGGCAAAGCTGTTGCTGACATCAAAGATATGTGTGTTTGGGGCAACCACAGCCCAACCATGTATGCTGATTACCGTTTTGCTACCATTGACGGTCAAAGCGTAAAAGACATGATCAACGATGAAGATTGGAACGCTAACACATTCTTGCCAACCGTTGGCAAACGTGGTGCTGCCATTATTGATGCACGTGGTCTATCGAGTGCAGCATCTGCTGCCAATGCTGCTATTGACCACATTCATGACTGGGTATTGGGCACTAACGGCAAGTGGGTAACCATGGGCATTCCTTCTGATGGTTCTTATGGTATCCCAGAAGGCACTATGTTTGGCTTCCCTGTAACATGCGAAAATGGCGAATACAAAATGGTAAAAGACTTGCCAATTGACGCATTCAGCCAAGAACGCATCAATGTTACTTTGCACGAATTGGAAGAAGAAAAAGCTGGCGTTGCTCATTTATTGAAATAAGCCACCATGCAAAAAAGTCCTGCATCTGCAGGACTTTTTTTATTCACACTTATCGTATTGACTGGATAATCTGGGGTTGCGATAAACCACCTCACCACCTGTTTTACACACCATTAAACTCGTGACTTTGGTATTGGCATCTGGCTTATAGTCAAACGACACATGCACACCTTTGTTACTGCTATCACGAAAAATAGCATGGTAGCGCTGGCAATTTTTAAATTTACCCAATGCCACCAATTTCCACCATGGATCAATCGCACCAGTGGCAACAGCATCTGCACCACACTGCAAGCTTTTTTGCTTACTCACACTCAAAGCCATGCTTTCAGCGTGGTCAACTTGTGCATTCACTTGTGCAATGGCTAACAAGTCTTCTTTCATGGCATTGCGCATATTAAAATATTTCACGCCATTAAAACCCAAAAAAGCAATGGCAGCAGCCAATACAGCCAAAATAAGCTTTCCCATTAAAACCCCTATGTCATAAAGATATAGTAGTACATTACCGTATTTTGGCTCAAATCACCAGTGACTTAAAGCAATTCTTTACGCAATTGCGCTGCAGTTTTTGGTGACAACAAACCCAAAGGAATGTCATACACGGTTTTGGCGCCAACATCACCTGCTTTAGCCAAGCGATGAACGGCACGAGCATACGCCACCAATACACTTGAAGTAAATTCAGGATTGCTGCCCAAATTCAAAGAAAACTCCAATACTTGCTTGGTGTCTTGAGCTGTAATGCCAGAACGAATTACAAAGCCACCATGAGGCATGGTATTGTGATCACGTTTGAGGGTTTCTGCATCAATAAAATTCACCACAGTGTCGTAATCTGAGAAATAATCAGGCATATTCACAATAGTGTCGCGCACAGCCGCTTCATCAGCACCCGCTTCCAATACCACCCAGCACTCACGCAAATGTTTTTCACGGGTGCTTAATTTGGGTTGCTCACCAGCACGAACACGCGCCATCGCATCTTCAGATGGAATGGTGTATTGTACACCACCAGCCACACCAGCCACACGGCGAATAGCATCAGAGTGACCTTGGCTCAAGCCTTTGCCCCAGAATGTATAGGTTTCACCAACTGGCAATACCGCTTCGCCCATTAAGCGATTCAATGAGAACAAACCTGGATCCCAACCCACAGACAACAATGCCACGTGTTTGGTTGGTGCTGCAGATTGATCTAAAGCTTCAAAGTATTCAGGGATTTTAGCGTGGGTATCAAAGCTATCAACTGTATTGAATAATTTAGACAACACAGGTCCTTGCTCTGGTAAATCACTGCGCGAACCACCACACAAGATCAATACATCAATTTTACCTTGGTAATCAGCAATATTGTCCATCGATACAACAGCAGCACCTTGGGTATTGATAACCAAACTGTCTGGTGAGCGACGGGTGAATACTGCCACCAATTCCATATCAGGATTTTGGGCAATCGAAGCTTCTACACCACGACCCAAATTACCGTGGCCGACTATGCCTACGCGAATTTTTTCCATTGTAAACTTTCTTTCTTCATCTAAATTGACAAAATTAGTATCCTCATTATTTTCGTCGATTCGAGCCAGCCACCAGTTCGAGGACAAATAAACGGCAATCTAAATTGCCATTGAATAATGGGTATTTGTTTCGAGGTGACAAACGCATGCCTTTGCCTAAACCCATGTCTGCACTTAAAAATGCAGCAGTCCAGCCAGTAAAGTTTTGCTTTAACCAACTGCCCATTTGTGGGTACAAAGATTGCAAAAAGGCTTCATCTTCCAAACGCACACCATAAGGTGGGTTTGAAACAATCAGACCTGTGTCACCCAAGGAATTCCATTCTAAAATATCTTTGGTTTTAAAATCAATGTAATCATTAACATAAGCATTTTGTGCATTATTTATAGCTTCTTTGAGCACAAAGCGATTAATGTCCCCTGCGTAAATCTTGGATTTAGGCTGTTTAATCATTGCCTTAGCCGCTTGCAACTGTGCCAACCAAGCTGCTTCACTGAAACCATTCAACCGTTCAAATGCAAAATCACGTAAAAGACCAGGTGCCATGGAACTGGCAATCATTGCCGCTTCAATCGCAATCGTACCACTACCACTCATGGGGTCTAAGAAGGTTTGTGAACCATCGTAACCGGCTAACATTAACATGCCAGCTGCTAGGTTTTCACGCAAAGGTGCATCGCCTGTACCGGCTCGATAGCCACGCTTAAACAAAGCCTCACCACTGGTATCCACATACAAGGTTACTGTCTCATAAGACAAAAATGCTTGTACACGGACATCAGGTTTATGCTTATCAACGCTAGGACGCTTACCGTAGGCATCACGAAACACATCACATACTGCGTCTTTAATTTTCAAAGCTGCAACATCCAAACGGCGCAAGGGACTGCGTTTGGCTTCTACTTTTACTTTGATGGTGTCATCAACTGAAAAACAACTTGGCCAATCCACTTTCTTCGCCACATTGTAAATATCGTTTTCGCTGCGGTAGCGACCATAGCCCACCTCAATCAAAACGCGGCTCGCCACCCGTGAATGCAAGTTAATGGCATACACTTCAGCCCAATCACCTTGGCAGGCCACACCGCCATCTGTCGTTTCAATTGCCTGACAAGATAAAGTCGCCAGTTCAGTTGCCAATGCACTTTCTAAACCACGTGGACAAGGAATAAAGAGATTAAATTCAGCCATTTTTTACTCAAAGTGTGTCAAAATAAGCTGCTATTGTACCTTAAGTCCTGACTGATGATGGCGGTTTATGTCCTTACAAAATTTAACAAAAATTAAAGAAATCTTTGCACACAATTTACTGATTTGGCAAAAAACTCATGGGCGACATAATCTGCCTTGGCAAGTCAGTGATCCTTATAAAATTTGGCTATCCGAAATCATGCTACAACAAACACAGGTTAGCACGGTATTGGATTACTATCCCCGTTTCTTGGCTACCTTTCCAACGGTTCATGATTTAGCCCATGCCCACATAGACGATGTTTTTGCCTTGTGGGCAGGTTTAGGCTATTACAGCCGAGCCAAAAACTTGCATGCAGCAGCACAACAAGTGGTTCAATTATTTGATGGTCAATTCCCCCGCGAGCGAACCCAATTAGAAACATTAAAAGGCGTAGGTCGAACCACCGCTGCCGCCATTGCTGCTTTTGCCTACCAACAAAGAGAAACCATTTTGGATGGTAATGTGAAGCGGGTATTGAGCCGAGTATTGGCATTAGATGGCTTACCAGAAGACAAAGCATTTCAACAAAGCATGTGGCAACATGCAGAAGAGATGCTACCCACCTCACCTCACGATATGCCTTCGTATACCCAAGGACTCATGGATCTGGGTGCAACCATCTGCAAACGCAGCAAACCCTTGTGCCTACTGTGCCCCATGAGTGAAATTTGCCTAGCCAAAGCACAAGATTTAACTGCTGTTTTACCCCGCAAAAAGCAAGTAACCAAAGTCAAAGCTGTCGAGTACTTTTGGTTGATTATCACCTTTACCGATGGTCAATTGTATTTAGAAAAAAGACCTAAAACAGGCATTTGGAGCCAATTGTTTTGCTGTCCATCATTTGAAGGTTTAACAACAGCAGAACAATGGCTGCAACAACAACAATTGTCTTTAACTGACTTTACCGAAGAGATGTCATTTTCACACCAATTAACACATCGCAGCCTAAGCATTACACCACTTCGCTACACAGGCTTATCAATAGAGCACCCTTTACACAAACAATCCTTATGCATTGATGCAATTTTACAAATGGGCATCCCAAAGCCATTTAGCCAATATTTACAAAAACATTTAACCCCCTAAAAACCCAAATCAGTCTTTTTTACAAACCATTAGAATCAGCGTATAAACAATAGTCTTGCCGATTATCATGATTAGTTGAACCCTATGTGTAACACCACCAATCTTTCTACCCATAATCCCCATAGTCAACCCTCCGCCATGTTAATGTTAGTGGCCATGCTGGTGGGGATTTTTGCTTTTATTAATGTTTATTCCATTCAATCTATTTTGCCAACAGTCATGGTGGATTTTCACATTGGTGCAGACAAAGCTGGGCAAACTGTTGGTATTACTGTTTTGGCCATTGCCATCATCTCACCTTTTATTGGTATGTTATCCGACGCCATTGGCCGCAAAATTTTTATTGTTTCATCAGTCATTTTATTGTCAATTCCAACCATCTTGATTGGCTTTGCCCAAGACATTAACAGCATTTTGATTTTGCGGTTTATCCAAGGTCTATTGGTCCCTGGCATGACAGTGGTTATGATGGCTTATCTAGGTGAAGAATTTCGTGGAAAAACCATGACCAAATTAATCGCCCTTTATGTTTCAGGCTCGGTGTTGGGTGGATTTTTGGGGCGATTTATTACTGGACACTTAGAAGAAATACTGGGTTGGCGAGAAGCATTTTGGGTACTGGGTGCATTGAATTTCATGGGTGCCTTAATTGTCATGCGTTATTTACCCAACTCACACTTATTCACCGCCAATCGTGATGTCAAAAAAGCATTTCACACACTGGGTGGCCACCTCAAAAATCCCCATCTTTTGGCTGCCTGTGCAACAGGCGCATGTGTATTTTTCTCTTTAGTGGGCGGATTTACTTATATCAACGTGTATTTAGCACAAGAGCCATTTGCTTTGAATTCAGGACAATTGGCCAATATTTTTGTGGTGTATTTACTGGGTACTGTCATCACCCCTCTAGCATCTTGGTTGGTACAGCGTTTTGGCCCCCGAAAAACCATCATCATGGCATTAACTTTTTCTAGCATGGGAATTTTAGCCACATTATCCAGTCAACTGTGGGTGATTGTGATTGGTTTGGCCGTTTTATCCACCGGTGTATTCATTACCCAATCGAGCACCATTGGCTTTGTCACCAGTCGAATTAGCGAGGGTCGCTCTTTGGCCACTGGTTTATACAATATGTCGTATTACTTTGGTGGCACATTGGGTGCGACTGTTTGTGGCATCACCTTTATCTGGGGTGGTTGGAACGCTACTGCCATGGCACTTTTCATTGCACAATTGAGTTCAATGAGCATTGCCTTTGTGTTTATGAAAACCAAAAACCCCGATTTAGTGAGATAAGCCAAATTAACCGCGATTCAATGGTGTCTTGCATTGGCACAAGCTATCATTTTCGCTAAAATAACACATCCCCTTGCCCTTATAGATAAGAAGACTGATTATGGTTGCCGTGGTTCGCAAAGGCTCTCAATTCGTTTCTGTTACTGACGAAGCAACTTGGTTGAGCAATCTGCCCACTGAGTTTAGTGAGAAAGACATTCAAACTGTCACCCATGCGTTGCATTTTGCTATGCAGCACTATCCTGCCAATGCCCAAACACTGGTTGGCGAACCACTCATTCCGCATTTATTGACAGCCAGTCTAATCGTTTCTGACTTTAATCTATTGGCCGATTCCGTATCGGCTACTTTGTTGTCGGAAATGCCTGTTTATGTGGATAACTGGCAGCCACTTTTACAAGAAAATTTTGGTACAGCTATCGCTGACTTGGTTTTGGGCATTGACCAAATTGAAAAACTGACCGAATTTGCCAGTGTTGAAAAGCTCAATACACCCGAAGAAAAAAACCAACAAGCTGAAACCATGCGCAAAATGCTTTTGGCCATGGTATCTGATATTCGCGTGGTGTTGATTAAGCTTGCTGTGCGCACTCGCACCATGCATTACTTATCCAATTCCAAAGATTTGGCCTTAAACCGAGCTGTTGCCAAAGAAACCATGGATATTTTTTCTCCATTGGCCAATCGTTTGGGGGTTTGGCAAATCAAATGGGAACTGGAAGACTTGTGTTTTCGCCATACAGACCCTGAAACCTACAGCAAAATTGCCAAATTATTAGATGAAAAACGCATTGAACGTATTGATTATATCGACAATGTTGTGGGCATTATTGAAAACGAATTGGGTAAACAAAATATTCATTGTGAGGTGGCTGGTCGACCCAAACACATCTATTCCATTTACAAAAAAATGGTCAAGAAAAAATTGGATTTCTCCGGTTTGTATGATATTCGTGCTGTTAGGGTATTGGTAGACACCATTCCTGAATGCTATACCACATTGGGTGTTATCCACAATATGTGGCAACCTATCCCTGGCGAGTTTGATGACTACATCGCCCAACCCAAAGCCAACGATTATCAAAGTTTACACACAGTGGTCATTGGTCCAGACAACAAAGGTGTCGAAATCCAAATCCGCACTTTTGATATGCATGAATTTGCCGAATTTGGTGTGGCCGCTCACTGGCGCTACAAAGAAGGTGGTCAAGGTGACAGTGCGTATGAGCAAAAAATTGCTTGGCTGCGTCAATTATTGGATTGGCGTGAAACCATGGCTGAATCTGATAAAAACGATTTGGCTACTGCTTTTCAAACCGAATTATTCAACGACACCATCTACGTCTTAACCCCACAAGGCAAAGTGCTATCCTTGCCCTACGGTGCAACACCCATTGACTTTGCCTATGCCGTGCATTCTGGCATTGGTGACCGATGCCGAGGTGCCAAAGTTAATGGGCAAATCGTTCCTTTATCTACCCCATTGGAAAATGGCCAACGGGTTGAAATCCTAACCGCAAAACAAGGTGGTCCATCATTAAATTGGCTCTTGGATGGCTGGGTAAAAAGCAATAAAGCCACCAGTAAAATTCGGGCTTATATTCGCCAACAAAATGCCGATGCAACCCGAGAAACTGGCAAAAATTTATTTGAAAAGCAAATCGCCCGTATCAATGGCAAGCCCAATTGGCAAAACCTGGCTGAAGCCTTAGGTTTTGATAAAATCGATGATTTGTACTTGGCATTGGGTCAAGGCGACATTAGCCCGCAAGCTGTTGGCCGCTATATCCAAAAACAAATGACCCCAGAGCCTGTGCCCATCACCGCAGACAAAATCGTCAAGCAAAGTCGCGCCAAAACCAGTAAGAATGCTGTACTGATTGATGGTGAAGATGGCTTATTAACTGTGTTAGCAAAATGCTGTAAACCCGCACCACCTGATCAGATCATTGGTTTTGTCACCAAAGGTCGTGGCATTTCAGTGCACCGTCAAAATTGTGATGGATTTGAATACCTAGCTGAAGAACACCCTGAAAAAGTGGTTGCAGCTTCCTGGGCTGACAAAACCGATGGCAGTATTTTCCCTATCGATATCGAAGTACGTGCCCATGATCGAAATGGTTTATTGCGAGATGTATCCGACTTGTTTTCACGCAACAAACTCAATGTCATCGCTGTACAAACCTTGAGTAAAGATTTGGTTGCCAGTATGCGCTTTACCGTCGAGGTACAACAAGTCCACGATTTACCTCGGGTTTTGGCTGCACTAACCGATATTAAAGGTGTAATGGCTGTCACCCGTTTATAAATAAAAAAGCGCTTATCAACAATAAGCGCTTTTTTATTTGCTACTGCCTCACCTCATCCGTAAACCAACCGACAAATAATATCAGCCCAAAAAAATCAAGACTAGCAGCCAATCTAGCATGACAATGCTATACTAGCTGATATATTTTCTAGCCAGTCTTAAGGAACTTTTTCCGTGCAACGTTTTTTTCTTTCTTGGATAGTTTTGCTGACCTGTCTATCATCCGTCGCGATGGCACAAAACACGACTACTGCAGCTACACATGTTACCCCACAACAAGAAAAGCTATTACAACAACTGGGGGCAGCCATGGATATTATACAAGGCAAAAGATCATTAGAAACGGAAAAGAATATTTTTGGCAAAGTTCTTTTAGAATATAAGGGTCAGAATAATTGGCAATCCACCTTTAATGACAATGATATAACTTCATTTCGCATCATTGGCAATACCAATGAAATTGCCAACAAAATCTCCTGTAACATTAAGACAATTAATATTTTTCCCATCAAGCTATTCGAGCAGCGCTTTGGCTTAAAAAAGGAATCATCATCCAATAATACTGAGCACTTTGGCAAAGTCGATAGGAGTTTTTCTAAACAAGTCTATCGCTATCACTATCGAGTAAAATTCAAAAAAGACAATCAAGATTACTTATTGCTGATTAACTTCACCTATAATCCTGATAGCATGGGTCAAATGGATCAAAATGACCCCGCTATATACTTGGATAACATATATTTATTTAGCATTCCCATCAATATTAATGCTGACCCTCTTGAGAATACAACCATAAAAAATAGTTAACCATAAAAAAAGTCGCCAAATTAGCGACTTTTTTTATTTATCCATAGAAGATTAATCATCTTCATGATCTTCAACTGGCACACCACGCAACACCAACAATGGTAATGTGCTTTGGCGCATCACAGTTTCAGCAAAACTGCCCATTAACAAATGCATCAACCCCGTTCGACCATGAGTACCTAATACCAATAAATCAGCTTCTTCACTTTGGGCAAAATTAACCAACTGTTGTGCCATGTCTCGAGCACCTTTGGTTGAAACAGCCAAATGTCGACCTAAATTACTTAAGCCTAACTCTTGTGCACGTTTTTCAGCCACATCCAAAACTTCATTGCCTTGTGCTAAAGCAGCTGATTCTTACTCGGCTCGTTATATTTTAGAACTTAGCTTTTGGTCTAAGACAT
>JASLDB010000020.1 GCA_030151665.1 Neisseriaceae bacterium | reverse complement strand
TGGGTAATGGTTCATGGTATTGGTTTTTTAAAAGCTAAATATTTGTAATCAATAAAATATTTTATTAAGCCATGAATGACAATAAATGATTAAGGGTATTTAACATGATTGGCTGAGTGATGAAGGATACGTTGGGCTAGTCTTTGAGTAGGTTAAATAGCGATGCAAAAGAAAGCCGATGAATTGATGGCATTGGTTCGCCGCAAGGCTTGAATCTATTGTAAAATGTCTCCTATATTTGAAATTATGCTTTTAAAGAAAAATTATGAACTTACATCAACAAGTTGAAGCTGCTGTTGCCAGTGCTTTTGTAGCAGCAGGTCTAGGCGAAGCAAATGTTATTTTACAAGCGGCCAAAAGCGCCGACTTTGGTGATTTTCAAGCCAATGGTGTGATGGGAGCTGCCAAAGCATTAAAACAAAATCCCCGTGAATTGGCTGCCAAAGTGGTTGAAGCCTTGGCGGGCAATGCTTTATTTGCCAGTGCTGAAGTTGCCGGCCCTGGGTTTATTAATCTGCGTTTGGCCAATGATTTTTTAAACCAATCACTCAGCCAAGCATTGTCAAATGACCGATTGGGTGTGGGTTTGAATCCACAACCCGATACTGTGGTGATTGATTATTCAGCACCCAATTTGGCAAAAGAAATGCATGTGGGTCATTTGCGTTCCAGTATTATTGGGGACAGCATTAGCCGAGTATTGAGTCACTTGGGTCACCATGTTATTGCACAAAATCATGTTGGTGACTGGGGAACACAATTTGGTATGTTGGTGGCTTACTTGGTGGAGCAACAACAATCAGGTCGTGCGGATATTGAGTTATCGGACTTGGAGCAGTTCTACCGCAATGCCAAAGTGCGATTTGATGAAGATGAAAATTTTGCCAATACTGCCCGTGAATACGTGGTGAAATTACAAGGTGGCGATGAGGCTGTTTTGGTTTTGTGGCAGCAATTTGTGACCACATCATTGGCACATGCCCAAGATGTTTACAATCGCTTGGGTCTTTTGTTAAATGAAAAAGACATCAAAGGTGAGTCATCTTATAACGATGATTTGCATGCTGTTGTAGAAAGTTTAGAACAGCAAGGTTTGGCAGTGGATAGTGATGGTGCCAAAGTGGTGTTCTTGCCTGAGTTTAAAAATAAAGAAGGGGAACCTGCTGCCTTTATCGTGCAAAAAAATGGTGGTGGCTTCTTGTATTCAAGTACCGATTTGGCTTGTATTCGCTATCGTGTGAATCAGTTAAAAGCCAATCGCCTATTGTATGTTGTTGATGCTCGCCAAGCTTTGCATTTCCAACAATTGTTTGTGACAGCACAAAAAGCAGGATTCTTGCCTGATAGTGTGAAAGCTGAGCACATTGCATTTGGTACCATGATGGGTAAAGATGGCAAGCCATTTAAAACCCGTTCAGGTGATACTGTTAAATTGGTTGATTTATTGAATGAAGCAGAAGAACGTGCAACAGCTTTGGTTCAAGAAAAAAATGCGGATTTATCCAGTGAAGCCATGCAGCACATTGGTCATGCAGTAGGCATTGGTGCGGTTAAATACGCTGATTTGTCAAAAAATCGCACCAGTGATTATGTGTTTGATTGGGAAAATATGTTGAGCTTTGAGGGCAATACAGCACCTTATTTGCAATATGCTTATACCCGTGTACAAAGTGTGTTGCGAAAAGGCAATCAGGCGGTTAACACTTCTGCATTTGCGATTAATGATGCGGCTGAAAAAGAATTGGCTGTGGCATTGTTACAGTTTGAAGATGTATTGAATACTGTTGCAAATACGGCTTACCCACATTATTTAGCAACATATTTGTATCATATTGCTACCTTATTTAGCCGTTTTTATGAGCACTGCCCCATTTTAAAATCAGAGGGCAGTGTATTAGAAAGCCGTTTGGCATTGGCTAAATTGGCAGGCGATACATTAAAACAAGGTTTGGATTTGTTGGGTATTGAAGTGTTAGAGCAAATGTAATTGGATTAACTGAAACCTCGCTTAGGCGAGGTTTTTTTATGGGAGCAATGGTGGTTTTTACAGTGATGACTTAATCCTGTCACATACTATGGCTAATATGGCGATTATTCCAATTTTTAATATTATTAGGAAAATAACACGCCATGGGAAAACCACTAAAAAACCTATTCAAACAAGAACACCAAGATGAAGTCAGTAATCAAAGCAGTAACCCTGTTTTCTCTGATGTTGCCAAGTCATTTATCTCTCGCCGAAAATTTTTACAAGCAGGCTTGGCAATTGGTGCAGTCAGTGCGTTGCCAAGCTTGGCCAATAATGCATGGGCAACACCTGTGGCTGGGGTAAAAGTGCCTTTTGCACGTGCAAAGAGTTTAGGTTTTGCCAGTATTGGTACATCAACGGCAGATAGCATTGTGGTGCCAGCAGGTTATGAAGCCAATGTGCTATATCGTTGGGGTGATGCAGTGGGCTTGGCGGGCAATTTACCTGCATTCAAAGCAGATGCCAGCAACAGTGCCAAAGAGCAAGCTGCACAAGCCGGTATGCACCATGACGGCATGGCATATTTTTCATTGCCCATGAACAGTGAAAATCCTGATCATGGTTTGCTATCAATGAATCATGAATATGTGGACAATGGTCTATTATTTACTGATGGCGATGCCAATTGGAATGCAGACAAAGTATTAAAAAGCCAAAATGCCATGGGTATTTCCATTTCGGAAACCAAGCGCAAAGGCAATACTTGGGAACGTGTTTTGCCTTCATCATTTGCCCGTCGCATTACACCACATACACCCATGTCGGTGACGGGTCCTGCCAAAGCCAATGCGTTGATGAAAACGGCTGCAGACAAAAAAGGCCAATTGATTTTGGGCACCATGCAAAACTGTGCCAATGGTTTTACCCCATGGGGCACTTATTTGACTTGTGAAGAAAACTGGTCTGATATTTTTGTGAAAAAAGGCGAACAAAATGCGTTAGAAAAACGCTATGGCATTGCCAAAGAAGATGATAGCTATCGTTGGGCTGAATTTGATGACCGCTTTAATGTGGATAAAACCCCGAATGAACCGAATCGATTTGGTTGGGTTGTTGAAATTGACCCCTATAATCCTTCTTCACAACCAAAAAAACACACTGCATTGGGTCGCTTTAAGCATGAAGGTGCAACGACTGTGATTGCACCAAATGGTCAAGTTGTGGTGTACATGGGTGATGACCAGAAATTTGAATACATTTATAAATTTGTATCCAAAGGAAAATACCAAGCCAATAATCGTGCTGCGAATATGCGTTTATTGGAAGACGGTACTTTGTATGTGGCCCGTTTTAATGATGATGGCCAAGGCGAATGGTTGCCTTTGGTTCATGGTCAAAATGGCTTGGTAGCAGAAAAAGGTTTCGCCAATCAAGGTGATGTGGTGATTAAGGCTCGTATGGCTGCTGATATTTTGGGTGCAACCAAAATGGACAGACCTGAGTGGATTGCAGCTGACCCACACCAAGCGGGCAGTGTTTATTGTACTTTAACCAATAACAGTGATCGTGGCAAAGCGGGTAAAGCGGGTGTGGATGCTGCCAACCCACGTGCCAATAATCGTTTTGGTCATATTATGCATTGGGTTGAAAATAAAGGCGATGCAACATCGACCCATTTCAATTGGAATATTTTGGTACTGGCAGGGCGGCAAGACACCGATGTGGCAGAATTCAAAGGCAGTAGCAGCACAAGCTTTGGTAGTCCTGATGGATTATCATTTGATTACCGTGGTGTGTTGTGGATTCAAACAGATGTTTCAGCATCAACGGTGAACTTAAAAGAGTATGCCGGCATGGGCAATAATCAAATGTTGGCAACAGTACCGGGTAGCAATGAATACAAGCGCTTCTTGGTGGGACCTAAAGGTTGTGAGATTACAGGTATTGCTTTTACCCCAGATAACAGAACATTGTTTATCAATATCCAACACCCAGGTGAGCCAGCTGAAGGTTTGTCTGATCCTCAAAACCCAGTGGCCATTTCTTCTTGGCCTGATGGTGGCAATAATCGCCCTCGATCAGCAACAGTTGTGATTACCAAAAAAGATGGTGGCATGATTGGTGCTTAATGGATTGTGATGGATAAAAAAGGGTTTCGCTTTGGCGAAACCCTTTTTTTATGTTTGCTTACTCTTGGTTATTTGGCCGCTAGGAAAACGAATGGTTTGGCTGTTTTAAAATCAGCCGTGGCATCGCCTTTGTATATCGTGCTTTGTTGTGGGCCTAAATCCAGTTTTTTGGTGCCGCCCGTGGTTTTGTCAAAGTCAATTTTCTTCAAGTCAACCCAGAACGTGTTGGGTGAAATAGCGGATTCAAAGAAATACAACATGCGTTTGTGATCAACCACGGTGCGCCAGCGAGTTGATGAGATATTGGGTTCTTCATCGGTATTTAAACCATAAGGCACAGAAACATTGCGAATCACACTGAATACACTGGCCAAAGATTCTTTTAGATTATCTGTTTTGGGAACAGCATTGATATAAAAAGATGCACGTGCAAAACGGTCTGAGGCCCTATTGGTACCTGGTAGCATTACCGTGCCACCAATTTGTTTCCAGTATTCATTTAAAGCCAATTGTTTATCAAATGTTGGCGAATTGGTCATCACTTGGTAATTGCGATTGTGGTGAATAATTTGTTTGCCGTTGATGTATTCCACAATGGCACTGTCACCGGACTTGTCTGAAATTGATAAGTGTAAAGAAGCCAAACGCGCTTCGCCAGGAACCGAATCAGTGACCACGATAAAGGGTTCTTTTTCTAATGCACGAACGGTTTCTTCAACAGTGGCAAAATTATCCAAAACATATTGTGCCCACATGGCTAGACTGAGCGTTGCTTTGTTGGACTTTTTGGCATTTGGATATTGAGATTCAACCAACCACAATAAATTGGCATTTAAGCCTTTCTCATTCAGGCCATCGGTTGTTGAAATATCATATCCCGATGCAATAACGCTACCATATTTTGCCGTCCAGTTGATTGAGCGAGGACCAGCACTACCATTGCGCTCAACACCACGTGGCAAAATCCATAAGCTTGTGCCTACATCAGTTTTCCAGTCCATCGAGCGGGCGGTGATATTATTATCGTTGGGGCCATGATACAAAACGCGGGTACAAGCCAATAGTGATGGGCTTGCGGCTAGCATGGCAATCGAAGTGGCCAAGGCGGTTAGTTTTTTGGCACTTGCACCAAAAGATTTTTTGGTAATCATGAAGGAATCCTCTTTTGTGATGAATTAATAAAGCTGCATGCTAAAGCCAATAACTGGCCCATGTTCTTTGATTTTCCAACGAAAATCATCTTTGGTATATTGCTGGTCAATCATGCGATAGCCCACACGAAAATTGGTGGGTAAATTAAAAATTTTGCTGCGATAACCCAAGTAAGTTTGGTAGCCTAAACTATTGCGTGTACCAATATCGATTTGACCCGCAATATTCCATTGCTTGTCAAAATCGTATAGAAATCGTGTACCAATATATGGCTCATTCCACGCAGCACGGCGAGAAATCTCTTTGGTAACGCCTGATAATAAGGGCGTGCTAGCATTCATATTGGCACTGACTGTGGTGAAGTGAACACCGATGGTGGGTTCCAATACAAACCGTTGCCCAGCGGCAAAGCCTTCCGTATCAAGGGCTGTATAGTAAATGCCAGCACTGGTGCGATCGAGTTTTGCCGTAATATCAGCTTGGGCAACAGGGATGCCATGGCTTGAAACTTGTTCTTTTTGTTTGGTTTTAACATATTGCTTATCAATATAAGCGCCAAAACGATCTTTTTGAACATCCAAATAGGCCATATAAGATGTGTCCAAATTGCGCCAAGTATCTGAAAAAGGGACATCTACTTGGCTATGCAAAGGTCCCATATTGAGGTCCCCATCTAGTCTGGCGGCAAAGCCATACAAAGATACATAAACCTTGATTGGGCGCTCTGGGTTAGAATACTCAGTTGGATTGTTCTTGAGGTGAGATTCGTGGGTGGGTGGTGTTGGCAAATCGCCACCAGATAGTTCACCTGTGCCATCTTGAGCTTGAGCCATCGGCATGGCGGCTGCCAGTGCAAGCAGTGAAAAAATTATTTTATTCATGTGTTATCCCTTTGTTAGTGCATGGGTACTACTTTTTATTCGGTACAGCATAAGACTGTGCTTTATCATTATGGTTTAATCATAGTTTGTTATAGCGTAATAAACAAATATTTTTAAATGAATTAGGAATGATGTTTAATATCTTGGATAACTTTAAAAAACTTTAAATAAATTAATTTTTCTACAGCATAATTAGCAACTTGGATGGCGAAATTAGAGTAATGAACTTAAATAGGTTGTGATTAAGGATGGGTGGTATGTTTAAAAAATATTTAATGGGTGAATACCCATTGTGGTTGGTTTTTTGGGTAATGGGTGTTTTGGTGACTGCATCTGCATTTTTGGGGTGGCAAAAGCTTAATGGCTGGCAAGTGGTCGGTTATGGTCAATATGCCTTAATTTTACTGGGCGTGGCTTATTTTGGTTTTAATAGTTTTGCCATTATGAATAGCTCAGGCCGCTACCAAGGACCTGAAGTATTTAAATTTCTCACTTTTATTGTGGCGTTGGTGGGCATTATTTTTTCATTCGGTACTTTTTTAGTGGTTTTATTGGCAATGTGGTATTTTAATCGCTAATGAAGCATGGCAATTCACTTTCATGAGATGAAATCAGTCAAGATTGGCTGAATACAAAAAGGCAATTAATTATGGCAGTAATGGGTATTTTGGGTGCAATTAAACAAGAAGTCGATGGCATTATTGCTCAACTAGTCAATGTGAATACCCACATTATTGGGCAACGAACTTACTATCAAGGCACATTGCATGGTAAAGATGTGGTGGTGGTGTATTCTCGTATTGGCAAAGTGGCAGCAGCGGCAACCGTGACCACGTTGATTTTGCAATTCAATGTACAAAGCGTGGTATTTGTTGGTGTGGCTGGTGGAATTCATGATGATGTGAATATTGGTGATGTGGTGATTGCCCGTGATTTAATTCAATATGATATGGATGTATCGCCTTTGCGACCTAAATATGAAATTCCACTGTTAAATAAAACCTATTTTGATACCGATGCACAGTGGGTGGTCAGCATCCAAGAAAAGTTAAATAAACGATTTTCTAAAGAGCAGATGGCACAGGCTTTTAATGCCGAAACCTTGGCTAAATTTGGTATAGATACCCCAACAATCCATGTGGGTACTATTGGTAGTGCCGATCAGTTTGTGGGTACGCAAGCTCAAAAACAAGCGATTCAAGCAACGTTGCCCAATATGTTGTGCGTGGAGATGGAAGGAGCGGCTGTGGCTCAAGTATGTTATGAGTTTGGTGTGCCATTTATGGTTATTCGTACCATCTCAGACAAAGCCAATCATGTTGCTGGTTTTAGCTTTGAAGCGTTTATTGAGGAAATATCCTTGGTCTATGGTGAACAAATCATGACCAGTTTGTTGTCATCGTAAAATCATAGGATTGCGATTGAAATACTTCAATGGCATCCCCATGTTTATGTCTGTCCATTGCCATTTTTGAGTATATTATGCCCAGATTTTCATCATTGAAAACAGGTTCTCAAGTTGCCAGTTATTTGTTTATACTGGTTTTTGTTGTGATTACATTGAAGTTTCATTTGCTGCCTGCTGTTTTGGCAGGTCTATTGGTGTTTGCCATTACACGGCGTATGGAGCGGTCGATTCTGATGAACCGCTCTTTTTCGGCACGGGCAAAAATGCTAAGTTTAATGGCAACATCCAGTATTGTGTGCTTGCTGATTTTCTTGATTGCCTTTGCCATTATGGCTTTCTTACACCGTCAAAATAGTTGGGATGGCATCATGGCAACAGTATTTAGCATGTTAGAACAAATGCGTGCCATCATGCCAGTTTGGTTACAAGAGCATATTCCAACCACTTTAACGGGTTTGAAAAATACGGGCGAGGTATTATTTAAAGCACACAGTGACAAAATTTCAGGAATGGGTTATCGCAGTCTGCGTACCTTGGCATTGCTGTTTATTGGTATTGTGATTGGTGTGATGGCTGCATGGTCAGTATCCCAGCGGCGCTTTAGGCGTTTGCCACTGAGTGATGCCATGTATCGACGATTTATGCATTTATTGGCTGCATTTGAAAATGTGGTGTTTGCTCAATTTAAAATTTCTGCCATTAATACCACATTAACAGCCATTTATTTACTGGCAGTTTTGCCGATATTTGGTGTGCACTTGCCATATACAAAAACCTTAATTGCATTAACTTTTTTAGTGGGTCTAATGCCAGTGATTGGTAACCTTGTGTCCAATACAGCCATTATGGCAGTTAGTGCAACAGTGTCATTTCATTTAATGTTATCTTCCTTGGGCTTTTTGGTGGTGATTCACAAGCTGGAATATTTTATCAATGCCAAAATTATCGGTTCTCGGATTAATGCACAAGCGTGGGAGCTACTGATTGCCATCGTGATTATGGAAACCTTGTTTGGTGCTGCTGGTGTTGTCGCTGCGCCTATTTTATATGCTTACATGAAAAATGAATTGACTGCTTTGGGTTTGATTGGCATTAATAAAGAGGGGGCAATGATAGAAACTGACAAGACTGCGATTGCACCAAAGACAAAAGCAATCACAAAAACAGAGTCTTCATAAATAGTTCTATACTGGCATCACAATGAAATGAAAAGGCGGCAAAAACCATGATTGGTTATTTTGCCGCCTTGTTTCTGTCTGGTTATCGGTTACAATAGATTCATTATTTTATTTGTCCCATTTTTAAACGAGAAACGAATGAGCCAATACGTCTATTCTATGTACCGCGTGAGCAAAGTTGTTCCCCCTCAAAAACAAATTATCAAAGACATCTCCTTATCTTTCTTACCGGGTGCCAAAATTGGTTTATTGGGTTTGAATGGTGCGGGTAAATCAACCGTTTTGCGCATTATGGCTGGTGTTGATAAAGAGTTTGAAGGTGAAGCTGTTGCCATGAATGGCATTAATATTGGTTACTTGCCACAAGAACCAGCGCTGGATCCTGCCAAAACTGTTCGTGAAGAAGTCGAAAGCGGCATGGGTGCTGTCGTTGATGCACAAAAACGCTTGGATGAAGTGTATGCAGCTTATGCCGATCCAGATGCTGATTTTGATGCCTTGGCAGAAGAGCAAGGCCGATTGGAAGCGATTATTTCAGCAGGCGCAGGTGACAATATTGAGTTGCAATTGGAAATTGCTGCCGATGCATTGCGCCTACCTGATTGGGATGCCAAAATTGAACATTTGTCAGGTGGTGAAAAACGCCGCGTGGCATTGTGTAAATTGCTCTTGTCAAAACCAGACATGTTATTGCTAGATGAGCCTACTAACCATTTGGATGCTGAGTCAGTCGAATGGCTAGAGCAGTTTTTGGTTCGCTTCCCAGGTACTGTTGTGGCAGTGACCCATGATCGCTATTTCTTGGATAATGCGGCTGAGTGGATTTTGGAATTGGACCGTGGTCATGGTATTCCATGGAAGGGTAATTACAGTTCTTGGTTGGAGCAAAAAGAAGCCCGTTTGGCAACGGAATCTAAACAAGAAGCAGCTCGCATGAAAGCGATGAAACATGAATTAGAATGGGTTCGTCAAAATGCCAAAGGTCGCCAAGCGAAATCAAAAGCCCGTTTGGCGCGTTTTGAAGAAATGTCGAGCCATGAATACCAAAAACGCAATGAAACCCAAGAAATCTTTATTCCTGTAGCCGAGCGCTTGGGTAATGAAGTGATTGAGTTTACCAATGTTAGCAAAGCATTCGGTGATAAATTGCTAATTGATGATTTGAGTTTCAAAATTCCAGCGGGTGCCATTGTTGGTATTATCGGTCCGAATGGCGCAGGTAAATCTACTTTGTTTAAAATGATTACAGGCAAAGAGCAACCAGATAGTGGTACAGTTACCATTGGTCAAACCGTTAATATGTCAGTGGTGGATCAAAGCCGTGCGGATTTAAGCAACGACAAAACAGTATTTGATGAAATTGCCGAAGGTCGAGATATTTTACAAGTGGGTCAATTTGAATTACCTGCACGGGCATACTTGGGTCGCTTTAACTTCAAAGGTGCTGATCAAGGCAAAACCGTTGGTAATTTATCAGGTGGCGAGCGTGGTCGTTTGCATTTGGCCAAAACCTTAATCTCAGGTGGTAACGTATTGCTATTGGACGAACCATCAAATGACTTAGACGTTGAAACCTTGCGCGCATTAGAAGAAGCTTTATTGGAATTTGCTGGTTGTGCCTTGGTGGTGTCTCATGACCGTTGGTTCTTGGACCGTATTGCAACACACATTTTGGCTTGTGAAGGTGATTCGAAATGGACATTCTTTGATGGTAACTACCAAGAATACGAAGCTGATAAACGTCGCCGTCTGGGTGAAGAAGCAGCCAAGCCTAAGCGTATCCGCTACAAACCTGTGACACGTTAATTACCAATTTGGATAAAAGCCACTTATTGCCTTGCTGGGGATAAGTGGCTTTTTTGTATTTTAGATACCAATAACAAACAAGTGCTGCTTTTATCGATTGTTATAGGGTTGTATTTATCTTTCAATGATCAATGTGAAAGCCGTGGTGTTGGATGGGTTCAGGTATGATTCAAATTTTTTGAGTATCTTTAAAATAAATTTTATTATAAAACAGCAGCATAAGCATTAATTCATAAAATAATGCATTATTTTCGCAAATAGTGTTTGACAGGTTTGGTGATGGTGCGTATAGTTCGTGTTCTTCGCTGCTGACACAGCAACACAAACCAGTCAGTAGCA
>JASLDB010000008.1 GCA_030151665.1 Neisseriaceae bacterium | reverse complement strand
ATTTTGGTGGTCGGTTTTGTTTATGAATGGAAAAAAGGCGCACTAGAATGGGAATAGAAGGTGTTTTGGAAAAAGGTTTCATCACCACCAGCGCTGACACTGTCCTAAACTACATGCGCACAGGTTCATTGTGGCCTGTGACATTTGGTTTGGCATGTTGTGCAGTTGAGATGATGCATGCGGGTATGGCCCGTTATGACTTAGACCGCTTTGGTATCATTTTCCGCCCCAGCCCTCGTCAATCTGATTTGATGATTGTGGCAGGTACTTTGTGTAATAAAATGGCACCAGCCCTTCGCAAGGTATATGACCAAATGGCAGATCCTCGTTGGGTTTTGTCAATGGGTTCTTGCGCCAATGGTGGAGGTTATTACCATTATTCATATTCAGTGGTGCGTGGTTGTGATCGCATTGTACCTGTGGACGTTTATGTTCCAGGTTGTCCTCCAACAGCAGAAGCGTTGTTGTACGGTTTGATGCAATTGCAAAACAAGATTAAACGCACAGCCACCATTGCTCGCGTTTAAGAGGTTAAATAATGAATTCTATGAAAAAACTACAGCAAAATGTAGAAGCATTTTTAGCCGATCGTTATTCATCTTTGAAATTAGAATATGGCCAACTAACCATAGAATGTGAAGCCAAAGACTATTTGCACGTTATGCAAACCTTGCGTGATCGTGCAGAATTTCAATTTGAACAACTGATTGATTTGTGTGGTGTGGATTACAGCACCTACGGTGATGATGCATGGACTGGCAAACGTTTTGCTGCGGTGAGTCAGCTATTGTCAGTTGCCCGCAATCAACGCATTCGTGTTCGTGTGTTTGCTGATGATGATGCCTTCCCGATTGTTGAATCTGTGGTTGAGCTATACAACAGTGCCGATTGGTTTGAGCGTGAAGCGTTCGACTTGTTTGGCATTATGTTCAATAAACACCCTGACTTGCGTCGTATCTTGACTGACTATGGTTTTGTGGGTCACCCATTCCGTAAGGATTTCCCTATTTCAGGTCACGTAGAAATGCGTTATGACGAAGTAGAGAAACGTGTGATTTACCAACCTGTAACCATTGAACCTCGAGAGATTACCCCTCGTGTGATTAGAGAGGAGCAATACGGTGGCTAAATTAAGAAATTACACCATTAACTTTGGTCCACAACATCCGGCAGCCCATGGCGTGTTGCGTTTGATTTGTGAATTAGAAGGTGAAACCGTACTGCGTGTTGACCCCCATATTGGTCTATTGCACCGCGGTACTGAAAAACTAGCAGAAACCCGTACGCATATTCAAAACTTGCCATACATGGATCGCTTAGACTACGTGTCTATGATGTGTAATGAGCAAGCCTATTGCATGGCTATTGAAAAATTGGCTGGCATTGAAGTGCCATTGCGTGGCCAATACATCCGTGTGATGTTTGCAGAGATTACCCGTATCTTGAATCACTTGATGAACATTGGTTCACAAGGTTTGGACGTGGGTGCAATGACAGCAATCTTGTATACCTTCCGTGAGCGTGAAGATTTGATGGACATGTATGAAGCCGTTTCTGGTGCTCGTATGCATGCTGCTTATTTCCGCCCAGGTGGTGTGTACCGTGATTTGCCAGATTTCATGCCCAAGTACCAAGAAAGCAAATACACCAAAGGCAAAGTACTGCAACAAATGAATGCTGCCCGTGAAGGCACATTCTTGGATTTTGTTGAAGACTTTACCAATCG
The DNA here is from genome assembly GCA_030151665.1 of Neisseriaceae bacterium. GTDB lineage: Bacteria > Pseudomonadota > Gammaproteobacteria > Burkholderiales > Neisseriaceae > JASLFS01. Next base: position 12,708 of record JASLDB010000008.1, on the reverse strand, counting down.
CTTCCCAGGTTGTGTGGATGAGTATGAAACATTATTGACCGATAACCGTATTTTCAAACAGCGTTTGGTGGGCATTTCTGTTGTGAGCCCTGAGCGTGCTTTGAATAAAGGCTTTACGGGTGTGATGTTACGTGGTTCTGGTATCGAGTGGGATTTGCGTAAAAAACAACCTTACGATGCTTATGCCAACGTGAAATTTGATGTACCTGTGGGTGTGAATGGCGACTGTTATGACCGTTACTTGTGTCGTATCCATGAAATGCGCCAATCCAATGAAATCATCAAACAATGTGTGGCTTGGTTAAAAGCCAATCCAGGCCCTGTGATTACTGAAAATCACAAATACGCGCCACCACACCGTGTTGACATGAAATCCAATATGGAAGACTTGATTCACCACTTTAAATTCTTTACCGAAGGCATGCATTTGCCAGAGGGTGAAGTGTACTCAGCTGTTGAGCACCCTAAAGGTGAGTTTGGTATTTACATGGTTTCAGATGGGGCGAACAAACCATATCGTTTGAAAATCCGTGCACCTGGTTTTGCCCATTTGCAAGGTTTTGACGAAATGGTGAAAGGTCACATGTTAAGTGACATTGTCGCTGTTATTAGTACGCAGGATATCGTATTCGGGGAGGTTGACCGATAATGTTGTCAGCTGAATCTAAAAAATTAATCGATGTTGAGTTGGCGAAATACCCTGAAGATCAACGTCGTTCTGCCATCATGGGCGCTTTACGCATTGCGCAAGTTGAACTTGGCTTTTTGTCGACAGAAACCATTGAAGAAGTGGCCAATTATGTCGGCATCCCACCTGTTCAAGCTTATGAAGTGGCAACATTCTACAATATGTATGACTTGCAAAAAACAGGTCAATACAAAATCACTGTTTGCACAAATTTGCCATGCGCTTTGCGTGGTGGTGTGAACTCTGCTGAATATTTGAAAGAAAAATTGGGCATTGGTTTTAATGAAACCACGCCTGATGGCAAATTCACTTTGGTTGAAGGCGAGTGCATGGGCGCTTGTGGTGATGCACCTGTTTTATTGGTGAATAACCATAAAATGTGCAGCTTCATGACACCTGACGCCATCGATCAGAAATTAGCGGAGTTGAAATAATGGCTATTTTACAAGCAGGTGTTATTTTTGATCAGATTAATACCAATGAAGCCGATGCATGGAGCCTAGCTGCTTATGAAGCACGTGGTGGTTATCAAGCATTGCGCAAAATTTTGCAAAATGGCATTAGCCAAGACGATGTGATTGCTGAAGTGAAAGCTTCAGGCTTGCGTGGTCGTGGTGGTGCTGGTTTCCCAACAGGTTTGAAATGGAGCTTTATGCCCCGTTCATTCCCAGGTGCAAAATATGTGGTATGCAATACTGACGAGGGTGAGCCAGGTACATTTAAAGACCGTGACATTTTGCGTTATAACCCACATGCCTTGATTGAGGGCATGATTATTGCGGGTTATGCCATGGGTGCGGTTGCTGGTTATAACTACGTTCACGGTGAAATTTTTGCTGAATATGAACGTTTTGAGGCCGCTATCCACGAAGCCATTGCCAAAGGTTACTTGGGCAAAAACATTTTGGGTACTGATTTTAGCTTTGATTTGTATGCTCACCATGGTTATGGCGCATACATTTGTGGTGAAGAAACGGCATTGCTTGAATCATTGGAAGGCAAAAAAGGCCAACCACGTTTCAAACCACCATTTCCAGCTTCATTTGGTTTGTATGGCAAACCAACCACCATTAACAATACTGAAACCTTTGCATCGGTTCCTTTCATCATTCGTGATGGTGCGGAAAACTTTGCTAATAAAGGCATTCCGAACAATGGTGGTACCAAATTATTTTCTATTTCAGGTCACGTAGAGCGTCCTGGTAACTATGAAATTCCATTGGGTACGCCATTTAGCACCTTGCTTGAGATGGCGGGTGGTATGCGTGGTGGTAAAAAATTAAAAGCCGTGATTCCTGGTGGTTCTTCTGCACCAGTATTGCCTGCTGACATCATGATGGACTGCACGATGGACTACGATGCCATTTCTAAAGCAGGTTCGATGTTGGGTTCGGGTGCGGTGATTGTGATGGACGAAGACGTTTGCATGGTGAAAGCCTTGGAGCGTTTGTCTTATTTTTATCACGAAGAATCTTGTGGTCAATGTACACCTTGCCGTGAAGGCACGGGTTGGTTATACCGCGTTGTACATCGCATTGAAAATGGTTTGGGTCGACCAGAAGACTTGGAACTATTGGCATCTGTGGGCAATAACATGGCTGGTCGCACAATTTGTGCCTTGGCCGATGCTGCTGTGTTCCCGGTGCGTAGTTTCACCAAGCATTTCTTGAATGAGTTTGAATACCATATCGAGAACAAAAAATGCTTGGTTGATCACAAATGGTTTTAATGAATCTACAAAATTATTAGGATTGCCAAGTTATGCTACAGATCGAAATTGACGGCAAAGAACTATCGGTAGAGCAGGGCAGTACAGTGATGGAAGCTGCGCACCAAATTGGTACGTACATCCCACACTTTTGCTACCACAAGAAGCTATCGATTGCGGCCAACTGCCGTATGTGTCTTGTCGAAGTTGAAAAAGCACCTAAGCCTTTACCGGCTTGTGCAACGCCTGTTACAGACGGGATGAAAGTGAAAACCAACTCACCTTTGGCCAAAAAAGCCCAAGAAGGTGTGATGGAATTTTTATTGATTAACCACCCATTGGATTGCCCAATTTGTGACCAAGGCGGCGAATGCCAGTTACAAGATTTGTCTGTGGGTTATGGTCAAAGTGCTGGCCGCTACCAAGAAGAAAAACGCTCGGTAGTGGGTAAAGACATGGGTCCATTGGTATCGGCTCAAGAAATGAGTCGTTGTATCCACTGTACCCGTTGTGCGCGCTTTACTGAAGAAATCGCTGGCTACCAAGAAATTGGCATGGCCAACCGTGGTGAGTTTTCTGAAATCATGCCATATATTGGCAAAACCGTTGAATCTGAAATTTCAGGCAACGTGATTGATTTGTGTCCAGTGGGTGCTTTAACCAGCAAACCATTCCGTTACGATGCCCGTTCATGGGAATTGTCTCGTCGCAAATCATTCTCAGTACATGATGCTTTGGGCACGAATTTAATCGTGCAAGTGAAAGACCACCGCGTACGCCGTGTGTTGCCACTTGAAAACGAAAACATCAATGAATGCTGGATTTCGGACAAAGACCGTTTTGCTTACGAAGGTTTGTACCATGAACAACGTTTGCAAAAACCAAAAATCAAACATGGTGGTCAATGGCACGAAGTGGATTGGCAGCAAGCTTTAGAATATGCTCAAAAAGGTATTCGCGGCGTGTCTAATGACTTCGGCCCTGAAGCCATTGGCGTATTGGCCAATCCAATGAGTACGGTTGAAGAGTTGTATTTGACCAAAAAATTGGCACATGGTTTAGGCGTTCACAGCATCGATAGCCGTTTGCAACAACAAGACTTGCGTTTTGCTGACAAACAACAAGGTGCATTGTGGTTGGGTCAAAGCATTGCTGATTTTGCTAAAAATGATGCGGTGTTGATAATTGGTGCAGATTTGCGCCAAGAACAACCTTTGTTAACTGCACGCATTCGCCAATCTGTTAAAGAAGGCATGAGCTTGTTCACGCTAAATGCGCACGAACAAACCTTGCACATGAAAGCAGCACAAAGCATTGCCAATCCAAGTGATTGGGCAGCTAAATTGGCTGAAATTTTGTCAGCCGTTAAAGGTGAAGGCTTAGCAAGTGAAAGCGCTCAAGCGATTGCTGCTGCGTTGAAAGAACAAGAAGCAGTGAGTGTGATTTTGGGTGCTGCGGCACAAAATCATGCTGATTTTGCTCACTTGTACTTTGTTGCACAAGAATTGGCTGAAGCGACTGGCGCTAAATTGGGTATCTTGCCACAAGCGGCTAACAGTGTTGGTGCTGATGTGTTGGGCTTTGTGCCTAGCAATGAAGGCAGTGACATTACGCAAATGTTTGCCCAAGCCGATAAAAAAGCCTATGTGCTATTGAATATTGAGCCTGAAATTGATGTGGCGAATGTTCAAGCAGCGAAAAAAGCATTGTTGGCGGCACAAACTGTGATTGCCATGACAGCTTATGAGAGTGAAGGTTTATTGGAATTGGCAGACGTATTGTTGCCAATCACACCATTTACTGAAACTTCTGGTAGCTTCATTAGCATGGAAGGTCGTTTGCAAAGTTTCCACGGTGTGGTTCGTCCTTTGGGTGAAGCACGTCCAGCTTGGAAAGTATTGCGTGTATTGGGCAATATGTTGGGTGTGACTGGTTTTGAATACAATGCTTCTGAAGAAGTGTTGTCTGATGCCATTGACCAAGCTGAATTGGCCAATCGCTTCAATAGCCGTTTGACACAAAGCATTGCAACTGGTGAAAAACAAGATGCGTTAATCCGTGTGGGTGGTGTGAGTATTTACAGCACTGATGCGATTTCTCGTCGTTCTGCACCTTTGCAAGCCACAACACATGCTCAAGTGCCTGTTGCCAAAGTAAATGCTGGCACATTGGCCAAATTGGGTGTGACAGAAGGTTCGGTTCAGTTGGCAGCAGTGGGCGGTGACGCCATTACTGTTACCGTGGCTGTGGATAATCAGCTACCTGAAAATGTCGTTTACTTGCCAGTTCACCCAGCGAATAAAGCCTTGGGTAATATGATGGCAACTGTTGAATTTAAACGAGGTTAATCATGGAAGCTTGGTTTCAAAGTTTATTAGGTATGGAATTGGGTTTGGTGGTGTCGATTTTGGTTAAAATCGTCATCATCTTGATTCCCATGATTTTGAGCGTGGCATATTTGACGTATTTTGAACGTAAAGTCATCGGCTTTATGCAATTGCGTACAGGTCCAAACGTGACAGGTCCTTATGGTTTGATCCAGCCTTTTGCTGACGTGGTGAAATTGTTGATGAAAGAGATTATTCGCCCAAATCGTGCGAATAAGGGCTTGTATTTAATTGCCCCTGTTTTGTCAATCATGCCGGCGTTTGCAGCTTGGGCGGTGATTCCTTTTTCAAGTGACTGGTGGTTAACCAATGTCAATGCTGGTTTGTTGTACATCATGGCAATTACGGCTTTTGGTGTCTATGGCGTGATTATTGCGGGTTGGGCTTCTAACTCGAAATATGCGATGTTGGGTGCCATGCGTTCTTCTGCACAAATGATTTCATACGAATTGGGCATGGGTTTTGCCTTGGTTGGTGTGGTAATGGTATCTGGTAGCCTTAACTTCTTGGACATCGTGAATGGTCAAGGTGTTGGCTATATGGGCGGTTCCTTTTTGTCATGGAACTGGTTGCCATTGCTTCCTTTATTTGTTGTGTACTTGATTTCAGGTGTGGCAGAGACCAACCGTGCGCCATTTGACGTGGCTGAGGGTGAGTCTGAGATTGTTGCGGGTTTCCATGTGGAATATTCAGGCATGGCATTTGCGGCATTCTTCTTGGCCGAGTACATCAACATGATTTTGGTGGCAGCACTGACATCATTGTTATTCTTGGGTGGTTGGTTGTCTCCATTCCCTGCTAGTTGGGATTTTATTGGTGCACCAAGTGCAATCTGGATGTTCATTAAGATGGCATTCGTGTTGTATTGCTTCTTGTGGTTCCGTGCAACTTTCCCACGTTTCCGTTACGACCAAATCATGCGTTTAGGCTGGAAAATATTCATCCCTGTAACAATCGTTTGGATTGTGGTGTTGAGTATCTGGATGGTTACGCCTTTGTCACTATGGTAAGGATACGAGAGTAAAATGACGAATTTAATCAAAACATTTGCACTGGTTGAGTTGTTAAAAGGTCTACGAGTGACCTTGGGTAACTTTTTTAAACGTAAGTTGACTTTGCGTTACCCAGCAGAAAGAACACCACAGTCAGTGCGATTCCGTGGCTTACATGCACAACGCCGTTATGAAAATGGTGAAGAGCGCTGTATTGCTTGTAAATTATGTGAAGCAGTTTGTCCTGCTTTGGCAATTTCAATTGAATCAGAGCAACGCGATGACGGCACACGCCGCACCACGCGTTACGATATTGATTTAACGAAATGTATTTTCTGTGGCTTCTGTGAAGAGGCTTGTCCAGTGGATGCCATTGTCGAGACCCATATCTTTGAATACCATGGTGAAAAGCGCGGTGATTTGTATTACACCAAACCCATGTTATTGGCGATTGGTGATCGATATGAAGAAGAAATCGCTAAGCGCAAAGCCGCTGATGCGCCATATCGTTAAGGGGATATCATGTTTCAAGTGATTTTATTTTATGTCTTTGCAGCGATTATTTTATTTGCTGCATCGCAAGTAGTAACCACCAAGAACCCAGTACATGCCTCTTTGTACTTGGTATTGACCTTCTGTGCCAGCGCCTTAATGTGGGTGTTGATGCAAGCTGAGTTCTTGGGCATCATTTTGGTGTTGGTGTATGTCGGCGCGGTTATGGTGTTGTTCTTGTTTATCGTGATGATGCTAAACATCGACTTCGAGGAAATGCGTGCAGGATTCTGGAAGAACTTACCAGTATCAGGCACCATTGGTGTCTTGTTGGCGGTTTTGTTAATCATGATTTTCATCAACCCACAAACCAACTTGGCCAACTTTGGTGCGATGAAAGACATTCCTGCTGATTATGATAATGTGCGTGATTTGGGTAGCCAAATCTATACCACTTATGTATTGGCTTTTGAATTGGCTGCGGTGTTGTTGGTATTGGGTATTGTGGCTGCGATTGCTTTGGTACATCGCAAATCAAGCAACCCACGCCGTCAAGACCCTGCTGAACAAGTTAAAGTGCAAGCAAAAGATCGTTTCCGCATGGTAAGTATGCCTGTTGAGTTGCCTGTTGTTGAAGATGACGAGCAAACAAGCGAAAACGACAACAAGGAGGCTAAATAATGGCTACCATTGGCATCACACACTACCTTGTTTTGGCTTCGTTGCTGTTTGGCATCAGCGCCATGGGTATTTTTATGAATCGACGCAATGCATTAATCTTATTGATGTGTTGTGAATTGATGTTGTTAGCGGTTAATTTCAACTTCGTGGCGTTCGCTCAGTTTTGGGGCGATACTGCAGGTCAAATTTTTGTGTTCTTTATTTTGACTGTAGCAGCGGCAGAAGCGGCAATTGGCTTGGCCATCATGGTGTTAGTGTTCCGTAATCGTAAGAGCATTAACGTTCGAGACTTAGGCAGCCTGAAAGGCTAATGGATACCAGACGGATATAAACGAATATGAATGATATGAGCTTGTATTTATTAATTGCCTTAGCGCCATTGGCGGGCTCGCTAATTGCGGGCTTCTTTGGCCGGCAGATTGGCCCCAAAGGTGCGCACACAGTCACCATTTTGGGTGTTGCTATTTCTGCTGTGCTCTCAGCTAAGGTTTTGTACAATTTTGCCACGGGTCAAGCCAACGTTTTCAATGAAAACATTTACACTTGGTTGACCATGGGTGGTATGCAATTTGCTGTCGGCTTTATGGTTGATAGCTTAACCGCCATGATGCTAGTGGTGGTGACCAGTGTGTCATTGATGGTGCATATTTACACCATCGGTTACATGAAAGGTGAGCCAGGTTATGCCCGCTTCTTCAGCTACATTTCATTGTTTACTTTCTCAATGCTAATGTTGGTGATGAGCAATAACTTCATCCAATTGTTCTTCGGTTGGGAAGCTGTGGGTTTGGTTTCTTACTTATTGATTGGTTTTTACTACGATCGTCCAAGCGCTGTTTATGCCAACTTAAAAGCATTTATGGTGAACCGTGTGGGTGACTTTGGTTTCCTATTGGGCATCGGCATGGTGTTGGCTTACTTTGGTGGCAGCTTGTATTACACTGATGTATTTGCTAATGCACCCGACGTTGCCAACTTAACGGTTGAATTGATTCCAGGTCAAGAGTGGTCAGTGATGACCATTACCACCATCTTGTTGTTTGTGGGTGCGATGGGTAAATCTGCTCAGTTCCCACTACACGTTTGGTTGCCTGATTCAATGGAAGGTCCTACTCCGATTTCTGCTTTGATTCACGCGGCAACGATGGTTACAGCTGGTATTTTCATGGTGAGCCGTATGTCACCATTGTTTGAATTATCAACAACCACATTGAACGTAATCATGGTCAGTGGTGCGATTACTGCTTTATTCATGGGTTTATTGGGCATTGTACAAAACGACATCAAACGTGTTGTGGCGTATTCAACCTTGTCACAATTGGGTTACATGACTGTGGCTTTGGGTGCTTCTGTTTACTCAATGGGTATGTTCCACGTGATGACACATGCTTTCTTTAAAGCATTGTTATTCTTGGCTGCAGGTTCTGTGATTATGGGTATGCACCATGACCAAGATATGCGCAACATGGGTGGTATTCGCAAACACATGCCGATTACATGGATTTGCATGTTGATTGGTTCATTATCGTTGATCGGTACACCTTTCTTCTCTGGTTTTTACTCAAAAGATTCGATTATCGAAGCTGTACAAATGTCTAACCTAAGCGCTTCTGGTTTTGCAACAGTGGCCTTGTTGATTAGTGTGTTTGTGACTGCGTTGTACTCTTTCCGTCAATACTTCATGGTTTTCCATGGTAAAGAGCGTTGGAAAGAAAAACACGGTCATGATCATGGACATGATGATCACGGTGAACATCACCATGGTTTGTCTGCCAATGAAAATCCAAAAGAAAGTCCTTGGGTTGTGACATTGCCATTGATCTTGTTAGCGATTCCTTCAGTATTGGTGGGTATTTGGGTTATTGAGCCAATGCTTTATGGCGAATTCTTTAATAATGTTATTTATGTGAATCACACTGAGCACGAAGTGATGACCAAAATGGCAGAAGAATTTGAACATTTAGGTGGTGCAATGGGCATGGGTGTACACGGCTTTATGGGCTTACCATTTTGGTTGGCTTTGGCTGGTGTGGTAACCGCTTGGTTCTTCTACATGAAAGCCCCTCATTTACCAGCGAAAGTGGCAAACAGCATCAAACCTGTTTACAACGTATTGGTGAATAAATACTACCTAGATGAAATCTACTATGCCGTATTCGTTAAAGGCTTACGTGCAATGGGTACATTCTTCTGGAAAATCGGCGATACCCTATTGATTGATAATTTTATCGTCAATGGCAGCGCCAAAGCAGTGGGTTGTTTTGCATCATTGGTTCGTCGATTCCAAACTGGTTTCGTGTACACCTATGCGGCAGCCATGATTTTTGGCGTACTGTTCTTGGTAGCGGTTTGGTTCTGGCCTTTATTGGTTGGTTAAAACAGTTGCTAAATAGGATTAATCTTTTGAAATTATTAGGCTATCAATATGTATGATAATTTACTCAGTCTAGCCATTTGGTTGCCAATTGTAGCGGGCATTATCGTTGCGCTACTTGGCAATTCAAAACAAGCTGGCTTAGCACGGATACTGGCTTTGGTCGGTGCGTTACTGGGCTTTTTGGTAACGCTTCCGTTATTTACGGGTTTTAATACCCTAAATGGCGGTATGCAATTTGTAGAATTAAAATCATGGATTCCATCATTAAACCTAAACTACCATTTGGGTGTGGATGGTTTGTCGGTATTGTTCGTGATTTTGAACAGCTTCATTACCGTATTGGTGGTGATGGCTGGTTGGAAAGTCATTCAAAATCGCCAGTCACAATACATGGCTGCTTTTTTGATTATGTCGGGCTTAATCAACGGTGCATTCAGTGCAATGGATGCCATTTTGTTCTATGTGTTCTTTGAGGGCATGTTGATTCCGATGTACTTGATTATCGGTGTGTGGGGTGGTCCACGTCGTGTGTATGCGTCGATTAAATTCTTCTTGTACACTTTGATGGGTTCATTGTTGATGTTGGTGGGTTTGATTTACTTGTCACGCATGGCTGGTGGCAGTTTCGAAATCGCAGAACTACAAAAAATTGCTTACATCCCTATTGAAGTTCAATGGGCACTCTTTGTGGCGTTCTTCTTATCGTTTGCGGTAAAAGTACCCATGTGGCCTGTTCACACTTGGTTGCCAGATGCTCACGTTGAGGCGCCAACAGGTGGTTCAATGGTATTGGCTGCCATCACCTTGAAAATTGGTGGTTATGGTTTCTTGCGTTTTATCTTGCCTATCGTGCCAGATGCTGCCAAAGACTTCGCCCCTGTTATTATCGTGTTGTCACTGATTGCTGTGGTTTACATTGGTGCAGTGGCATTGGTACAAACTGACATGAAAAAATTGGTGGCTTATTCTTCAATTAGCCACATGGGTTTTGTGACTTTGGGTATCTTCTTGTTCATCAATGGTTCATTGAACGAGTGGGGCTTAAAAGGCGCAATCATGCAAATGGTTTCACATGGTTTTGTGTCTGCTGCTATGTTTATGTGTATTGGTGTGTTGTATGACCGCTTGCACACTCGCAATATTGCGGATTATGGTGGCGTGGTTTCTACGATGCCAAAATTTGCTGCATTCTTCATGTTATTTGGTATGGCCAATGCAGGTTTACCAGCAACTTCAGGCTTTATTGGCGAGTTCATGGTTATCATGGGCAGCGTTCAATACAACTTCTGGGTTGGTGTATTGGCAGCAACTGCATTGATTTTTGGTGCAGGTTATACCTTGTGGATGTACAAACGTGTGATTTTTGGCCCAGTGGTCCATGAGTCAGTAAAAGGCTTGCAAGACATCAGCCTACGTGAATTTGCTATTTTGAGCATTTTGGCCATTGCTGTATTGGGTATGGGTTTGTATCCAGCACCATTCATTGAGATTGTTCACCAAGCTGCCAACAGCTTGATTGAGCAAGTTGCCAACAGCAAAATTTAAGGGAAAAGTGAATGAACGGAGAATTAACCCTAATGCCGGCATTACCAGAAATAACTTTGCTGGTGGTGTTGTGTGCAGTTTTATTGATTGACTTGTTCGTTTCTGATAAGTCACGCATCATTACTTATGTTTTGAGTATTGTTGGTGTGGCTATCACTGCTGCTGTACAAGTTTTCATTTGGACTGGTGAGCCTGAAACAGCGTTTCATGGCATGTTTGTTAATGATGGCATGAGTCAATTGGCCAAATTGGTCATGTATGCTGTGACGATTTTGGTATTTACTTATAGCCGTCATTACCTCAAAAACCGTGACATTTTCCAAGGTGAGTTTTTCACATTGACCTTGTTTGCGCTTTTGGGCATGAACATCATGGTCAGTGCCACTCACTTTGTGACTTTGTACATTGGTTTGGAATTACTGTCTTTGGCATTGTATGCTTTGGTGGCATTCCGTCGCCAAGACACGCGTGCCAGTGAAGCAGGTTTGAAATACTTCGTATTGGGTGCATTGGCTTCTGGCTTGTTCTTATATGGTGTGTCTTTCATCTATGGTGCAACAGGTACACTGTATATTGGTGAGATTGCTACTAAAATGCAAAACCCAGAATACCAATGGTTGTCTTTGTTGGGCTTGATCTTTGTGGTTGTCGGTTTGGCATTTAAATTTGGTGCTGTACCATTTCACATGTGGGTGCCAGACGTTTACGAAGGTGCACCAACAGCCGTATCCACTTTGGTGGGTTCTGCACCCAAAGTGGCGACCGTGGTTTTTGCTTTTCGCATCTTAGAAGGTGGCTTGGCAACCATGAGCATTAACTGGAGCTTGATGTTTATCTTGCTAGGTTGTGCTTCTTTGCTAGTGGGTAACTTGTCTGCCATTAAACAAACCAATGTTAAACGCATGTTGGGTTACTCAACTGTTTCACACATGGGCTTTATCTTGTTGGCGTTTGCAGCAAGTTCAGCTGCTGGTGTACAAGCGGCAATGTATTACGGTATCGTTTACGCCTTGATGTCATTGGTGGCATTCGGTGTGTTGATGACCTTGAGCACCCGTGAAAAAGAATGCGAAACTTTGGATGACTTGGCTGGCTTGAATCAACGCTCACCTTGGTTGGCTTTGGTGATGCTATTGGCGATGTTCTCAATGGCAGGTATTCCACCATTGATGGGTTTTTATGCCAAATTAAGCGTATTACAAGCTTTGGTGAGCACCGCCATGGTTGCTGAAGGTTCTTTGTACGGCGTTTATGTTAGCGTGTCTGTTTTTGCTGTTATCATGTCATTGATTGGTGCGTTCTACTACCTACGTGTGGTGAAAGTCATGTACTTTGACAATGCACAAGAAGGTGCAACAAGCAAATGGCAGTTGGGTTTAGAAGGCAAAGTGCTTTTGAGCATCAATGCATTGATGTTATTGGTTTGGGGCATGATGCCTGAAGCGGTAGCAAGCTGGTGTGTTGAAGCTGTTAAAACTGCTTGGACTGGTTTGTAATTAGCAAAGTCATGCAATGAATAAAACGGCAACCTCGCGTTGCCGTTTTTAATACAAGGAAAAGTGCAAAATGACTGTAAGTATGTACATTCTGTTATTGCTGGCTGTATTGGCAGCCAATGCCCCTTTTTTGAGCAATCGTTTCTTTTTTGTGATGAAATTTGGTCAACAAAAAAACTTTTGGTTACAATTGATTGAGTTTGTTTTTTGGTATGCCGTGATTGGCTTGATTGCTTATGTTTTAGAGAGCAAGGTCGGCGTGGTGAAACCACAAGATTGGGAGTTTTATGCAACCACAGTGGCTTTGTTTTGTGTTTTTGCTTTTCCTGGTTTTGTTTGGCG
>JASLDB010000296.1 GCA_030151665.1 Neisseriaceae bacterium | reverse complement strand
ACCTGATAGTGTTTGGGCTGAACGCATTGATTTATTGAAACCGTTTCAAGTGAACCAAGCATTGATGGATGCCAGTGGCAATGCCAATGTGAAATTTATGCATTGTTTACCAGCGTTTCACAACAAAGAAACCAAAGTGGGCGCTTGGATTTTTGAGCAATTTGGTTTGGATGGTGTGGAAGTGACAGAAGATGTTTTTGAAGGACCACAATCGATTGTATTTGATCAAGCAGAAAACAGAATGCACACAATTAAAGCCATTATGGTGGCTATGTTGGCTCAAAATGCACCGATTGTTTAATATTTAAAAACAGAATAAAGACATTATTTAATTAAGGGAATCAACATGAAAAAATCCAGTTTGACGGCTTTGCTTCTTAGTGGTTTGTTGTCTGCTTGTGCTAGCATAACAGCCATGCCTCAAATTGATGGTGAGTGGCAGTTAACGACTATTAATGGCATGGATGTGCGTGGCGACATCAAAGGCGATAAAATCGTTATTTTTGATAGCGGTAAGAAGCAATATAAGGCCAATGTTGGCTGCAATAATTTGTTTGGTTCATTGGATATTGATGGTACTAAAATGGTGATGGGGCCTGCAGCCTCTACGCGCATGGCTTGTGCTGAAAATGCCATGTTATTGGATCAAAAAACGATAACAACATTTACCCAAACCCAGTCATATAAAATTGAATACAATGAGCTGCGTTTATTGGATGCAAATGGTAAAACTTTGACACGTTGGCTGCGTCGATAAATTGAATATTGAATCATGAAAACAGGACGGCATTGCCGTCCTGTTTTGGTTTAAGGTTTAGGAACTCAGTTGTTCTGTGGCAGTTGAAGCCATTTTCTTGGCCTGCCAAGTATTGAGTGCAATCATGGCAATCACCAAAGTCGCTCCAGCAATATCGGTATACACTTCAGGCACAATCATCATCAACGCCCCAGATGCCAACACCAATCGCAATAGCATGGGTATTTGGGTTTTGTAATAACCTTCAATGGATGCACTAAGGGCAATAATGCCAACAATCGAAGTAATGGATACCATAATAATGGTCATGATGGGTGGTAGAGCGAAATCTCGAGCTGTTGTGGCGACATTGGTTGTATCAATCATGAGCATGGCAGGATTGTATACGAATAAAAACGGCACAATAAAGCCAGCTAAGGACAATTTTAATGATTGAAAACCAGTTTTCATGGGGTCGCCGCCAGCAATCCCTGCTCCTGCAAATGCAGCCAATGCAACTGGAGGGGTGATATTGGCAAATAAACCAAAGTAGAACACAAACATGTGCGCGACTAAAATGGGGATATCAAAATTATTGGCCAAAGCAGGAGCTGCCATGGTGGCTGTAATGATGTAAGCTGGTATTGAAGGTAAGCCCATGCCTAAAATCATGGAAGCGACCATGGTTAAGACCAAGGTTAAGAATAATGAACCCGCACCAAAACTCATGATGGAGGAAGTCATGACACTACCAAAACTGGTCAGGCTCACCACGCCAATAATAATACCAACCACTGCGCAAGCAGATATCACAGACAGTGATTGCTTGGCACCATCAGCTAAGGCATCAAAAATATCTTTAATGGACATGCGTGTGGTTTTGCGGAAACTGGCGACCACAATTGTTAATAAAATGGTGTAAAAAGCAGCATAGCTGACAGGAACATTTTTAAATAGGAAAAAGACCAAAGCGAAAATGGGCAATACCAAATGACCACGCTCTTTTAATACTGTTTTTACACGAGGTAAATCAGCCTTGGGAATGCCTTTTAAGTTGTCTTTGCCCGCTCGAAAATGAACTTGAGCAATCACACCCAAGTAATATAAAAGGGCAGGTAATAGGGCAGCTAGGGCAATGGTGCTGTATTTAACCCCAGTGGTTTCAGCCATAATAAAAGCGCTGGCTCCCATAATGGGCGGCAATATTTGTCCACCAACAGATGCAGAGGCTTCAACTGCGCCTGCAAAATTTTTGTTGTAGCCAATTTTTTTCATCAATGGAATGGTGAAAGAGCCTGTTCCCACAACATTGGCAACAGCTGTACCATTGATGCTGCCCATAAAGCCACTGGAAATCACTGCTACTTTAGCTGGACCACCTTGTTTGTGACCTGCTAATGCCAAGGCTAAATCATTGAATAGTTTTCCCATGCCTGATTTGGCCAAAAATGCACCAAATAAGATAAATAAGAAAATAAAGGTAACAGAGGCGCCAATAGCGGAAGAATAGATACCTTCTGTTTTTAAATACATTTGTCCAAAAATATCACCCATGTCAAATGGCCTGGTCATGAGTTTGCGAGGCATCCACGAGTAGTTGCTGATAAAAGGGTAGATAAAAAAGATGAGTGCCAAAATGGGCAGCATCCAGCCCAAAATACGGCGTCCTGCCTCGATGACCAATAAAACGGTTAACATGGCAAAGACAATGTCCAAGGTGTTGGGAATGCCACCTCGAGTGGTCATGATGGCTTGGTATTCGATAAATAAATAAGCCATAGATGCCAATGCAGCCAAAGCCAAACCAAAATCATACCAAGCAATTTTTTGGCGACTGGCTTTTGTGTTGGCAGGGTATAACAAGAAAATTAACACCAAGCCGATGCCCACATGAGCCGTTCTTTGTAGTAACTCTGGCATGGGGTAATAAGTGATGTACAAATGAAAAAGAGAATAAGCAACAGCAACAAGGGTGATAAACAATGCCAAAGAACGGTTAGCGGGTTGTCGTGTTACCGATTCTTTATCAAATTGTTCTAAAATGGCTTGTTGTTCATTATTGGAAAGCGCCTCATTCGGTTGGCTTTCTGGTTTATTGTGTTCTTGCATGGCAAAAGTCCTTTGTAATGAGTTGCCAAGTCCAAATAGATTGGTTATTAATGTGAACCACGCTGTAATCAGGCTCTTCATTGGCGATGTGCCATGTTGTTTGGCCCAATACAATACTGGACTGCACCCGTTTGGAAATCACCCAGTTGATTTCTTTTAAGGTGATATTGCTGTTTTGCAATAGCCAATGGTCAGGGGTGAATTCAATTTTTCCTGTATCGGGTACACCTGCACCAAAGCTTTTAAAGCGTGTTTGGCTCAGGAGAAAGCCTTGGCCTTCTCGCTGATACCATTCTTGCCAAGGCTGTTTTTCAACAGAATGCACCCAAGACAGTTGGAAATAAGGTGAACGTATCCAGCATTGGCGTTGGTTCACTGTCACTTGGGTAAGGCGAATGGGCCAAAATGCCAAAATACACAAGAAAGCCACACCCAAAAGTGTGGCGATTTGACGTGTGTTATTTGGCTTTTTTCTCATCGTAGTATTTTTGAGCACCAGGGTGAATGGGTGCAATGACACTGGCTTGCGCATTTTCCAGTGAAATGCCTTTGGCTGCTTGGTGGGCATTTTCTAGGGCAGGTAAATTTTCAAAGAAATTTTTAGTGAGTTTGTAGACATCATCGGTGCTCATGTCACTGCGTACAATAAAAGTATTCATAATGGCAGCAGTGGGGATGTCCTCTGTATTGCCATAAGTGCCTTTGGGAATGTTCATGGCGATAAAATAAGGTTTGTCTTTGCTAATTTTGCTCAAGGTGTCTGGCAAAATGCTGACAATTTGTAAGTCAAAACTTTTTTCCAGCTCCATAAGTGAAGCATTGGGTAGACCGCTGGTTAAGAATGCCGCATCAATTTTGCCTGCTTTTAAAGCATCGGCGGCTTCTGCATAGCCTAAATAATCCACTTTTAAATCTTTGTATGTCATGCCATGGCCTTCTAGTAGATTACGGGCATTGACTTCTACACCTGAATTTTGAGAACCCACAGCAACGCGTTTGCCACGCAAATCATTTAAGGTTTTGATACCTGATTTTTGACTGGTGACCACTTGGACATAATTGGGAAATAAGGAAGCGATTTGGTTAATGTTGTCAATTTTTTTGGGAAAACTGCCCGTACCCGCTAAAGCTTCACTCAAAACGTCATTCATGACAAATGCCATTTCAACTTTTTTTTGACCCAGTAAATTGATGTTTTCAACTGATGCCCCAGTGGTTTGGGTTTTGGAATTAACATTGAATGTCTTGGCATAGGTATCGGCCAATGAGGTGGCAATAATATTGTATGGGCCAGAGGCTCCGCCCGTGGCAATGGTCACAAGTGGTGTGTTAAGGCTTTGTTCTGTGGAAGTGTTGCCACCTGTTTTATCATCTGAGCATGCCCATAAAATAGGGGTAATGCACAGTGCAGCGATGAGTGATTTTTT
>JASLDB010000257.1 GCA_030151665.1 Neisseriaceae bacterium | reverse complement strand
CATCACCCAGCCATTGCTTCTAAAATAAGCTGCAACCCCGGCAAACACCAGCAGCAAAATGAAACTTAACATGAACTTCTCCTCGTTATCATAACCATTTAATCGGTCAAAGTTGCTGGTGCATTGAGCCCAGCCACCACAAATGGAACCACAAATTTCATCACCCTTTTGGGGTCTTTGGCATTCACCCACTCTCGGTGTGCCAATGCCTTTAAAACGTCATTACCAGCAAATGCATTGAAGATGGTGCTAAACGCCAAATGCATGCGCCAACGCACTTCTTCTTTGGGTAAATGAGGCAATGCTCGTTGAAATACTGCCAAAAAGCGCAAGACAATATCGTCATACTCTTTGGCCAACTGCTCTCGAAAACCCTTGTACTCATCTAACATCAAGCGAGACACCAAACGCGTCACCAATACAGCCTCTCTTTGGTGTTGTTCTGCATATTCCACACTCGCCTGTGCCAATGGCAATACCACGTCTTCAGCACTTAAATTTGATTTTTGATCTGCCAAATCCAAACCCATTAACACCATGGTGATATAAGGCAAGATACGGCGATTTAATACACTCAAGAACAAGGCTTCTTTCGAGCCAAAATGGTAATGAATCGCAGCCACATTAACCTCAGCATCACGCGTTATCTGGCGCAATGAGGTGGCAAAAAAACCATGCACCGCAAAAGACTCTTCTGCAACATGCAAAATTTTTTCAATGGTCTGCTTATCATTTTGGCTCATGTAGGTAACTTTCAAACAAGTGATTGAAACATACGTTTTAATAAATTACCTGTCAAGAATCATTTTGGTGCAATAAACCTAATTTTCACCAATAAATCAGTTATTTCAATACAATAAACACCAAAACAGCTTATCCAATTTACGCGCAAAACAAAACCGTGTCATATCAAACAAACACCATCTTACTGCTCAAAACAAACCATGAAAAAGTTGTTTTACACACGCATTCAGCTTAAACTGCTTCTTTTTTCTGTTATCGCCCAAAACAACAAAAAGGTCACCCATATGATTTCATGGCTTCGCAGTTTACCCATTTGGGTGTTGATTGCTGATTTGTGGTTTATTGTGGCCATCAACCTGACCCAAAGTTTAGACAAACCACCTTCTAAACTCACTGCCAGTAGTAATTTGCCAGTGGCACCTGATATTGCTTTTAACTGGTTACAAGTTGCAGTCAATACAGGCATGGCCATTATCTTGTCTTGGGCATTAATCATGTTATTGCGCATTTATCGCCAAGCCAAAGAAGGCACATTGACTTGGCAAGCCAGTAGCATTTGCGCCTTACTGATTTGCCTTGCCTTTAGCCTACCAGCTTGCTATGGCCTCATCATGCAAATCACCCATGTGGTAACAGGTACTGGTTCTCCACAAATATCTTTTAGCAATGTGCGTTATTTAATCATTGCCTTATTGCTACCCTACCCCTGCCCACTTGCCTTGATAACCATCATCAATTCAGCCACCCAAAAACGCAGCCAATTTGTACAGGATGCTCCTGAGTAAAATATGAAATCCCTTGCTTTTAAAAAAGATTTTCTCTATGCACTTGGCGCTTGGTTTCTCGCCATTTGCATGTTACTAATCACCCGTGGTGTATTGCTATATGGCCACACCAGCGAAGCCTTACGACAACAAAATACCCACGACATTACATCGATGTGGATTTGGGGTTTGCGCTTTGATATTAAGGCAGCAACCATCGTATTTGGGTCGGTGTTTTTGCTGAGTTTATTCTCATTACTCACACCCAAAAGCCGTTTATTCTGGCAACAAAATGCCTACCGTTGCTATGCTTTTTTATTGTGGCTTGTTGCTTGTATTTCTATTGCCGATGTTTTTTACTTTAAAACCTATGATAGGCAATTTGATGTGTTTATTTTTGGTTTGGTCGAAGATGACACCCAAGCCATTTTAAAAACATTTTGGTCAGATTATCCTGTGATTCGCATCGTATTGGCTTATGCTTTTCTGGCCTATTTACTAAAAACCATCGTTTTTAAATACCATCAATGGATTAATCAATTATCACTTCGCACTCGATCTTATTGGCACACTGCTTTAACCTCAGTGATGATTTTACTGGCCATTGTTTTAGGGGTTCGTGGCTCAATCGGCACATTCCCACTGCGCCAAGATGATGCTCAAATTTCATCGGTCAATATCCTCAATGCCATGGTTAGCAATGGCTTAATGTCATTGCATTGGGCTGTAAACGATCAAAAGCAATCCAATCAATTTACCAAAGTCAGCGATGAAGAAGGTGTAAAACTCATTTCGCAATTGATGGATGAGAAAAAAACAGCAGATTTAAAGCAGTTAATCCAAAGCACACCCGAAAATTTGGCTGCCAAAACACATCAACCCAATGTGGTTTTAACCGTGATGGAGAGCATGGGTGAACACCTTAATCAATACGACAAAAGTGATAGAGATGTATTGGGTGCCTTGCGCCAACATTTTCAAGAGGATTGGTTATACTCTCGCTTTGTTTCTGAAGGCGATGGCACCAGTGATTCATTGCATCGCTTTTTTATTCGCAGCCCATTAAACAACATTAGCCAATCTAATAAGCAAAACACACCTTTTTTAAGCAACATGTTTAAACCGTATTTGGATGCTGGCTATGATGTGGTTTACTTAACCGCAGGCAATGGGGCTTGGCGTAATTTCAATCGATTTTTACCACAATTGGGTGTCACCGAAGTTGTTGAAGAAAATACTTTGCGCCAACGCTACCCAGAAGCCATCGGCAATACTTGGGGTGTGCCTGATGAATACATGTTTCGCTATGCCAAAGAACGCTTAGCCCAAGCCGAGCGCAATGGTAAGCCTGTTTTTATCATGATGATGTCTATCACCCATCACCCACCATTTGAATTGCCACACACTGCAACGCAAAAAACATTTCACTTCAGTAGCATTGAACAAGAGCGCTTGCAAAAATTGGCTGTTGAGCCTGAACTTAATCGTATCTTTAATACTTTATTTTATAGTAACAATGCCTTGGGTGAATTTTTCAGCACAGTAAAAGCCGATCCTCAATTGCGTCAAAATACCATCATGGCAGCCACAGGCGATCACAATATCCGTGCCATTGGTTATCCTGACCCCAAAGAACAGGTCTTGCACCATGCTGTGCCTTTTTATCTATATGTGCCCAAACCTTATCAACAGCATGCAGTGTTTGACATGAGCCGTGTTGGCAGCCATAAAGACATTATGCCAACGCTTTATGCATTAAGTTTGTCTCAAGTGCCCTTTTATCAGAATGGTTGCAATATCACCGCTAAAAACTTGGATAAAATTTGGTGTAATGCTGGTTACAACCCCAATATTTTACTCACACCCAAAGGGGCATATAACCTAGAAACAGGAACTTACCATTACTGGCAAGATCATCAAGGTGTTTTACTGAAAGAAGCAAGCGCAATAGATATGGAAGAAAAAGCCTTGATTAAACGCTGGCAAGCATTTACGCCCTTTTTAACTTGGCAATTGAATCGACAGATTATGGGCCAATAAACCAATCAATTGGAATTTTAACGATGAAAACACCCCTTTTTTCACGCCATCCTTGGCTATATGCTTTACGGGTGATGCAAAAGCGTTGTTTTCGTCGTTTATCTTGGGCATTGTCTTCACGTGATTATAGCCATGAAAGACAGCCTGACAACCGCCTCACTTTTCGCTATCTAAAACACACATCTAAACTCATCCGCCGCCTGGGTGACAGCGACATTCAATTGCAACACAACAAAATCATCAATCTTCACATTGCTGTTTCCGCCACCAATGGTGTCATCATTGGTCCCAAGCAATATTTCTCTTTTTGCCAATGTGTAGGCAAACCAACAGCCAAACGTGGTTTTGTTTTGGGCATGGAATTGTCTCGTGGCGAAGCCAGAAGTGGTATTGGTGGTGGGATATGCCAATTGAGCAATATGATTCATTGGTTGGCACTGCACTCACCCTTGCAAGTCATTGAGCGAGCCAATCACAGTTTTGACCCCTTCCCTGATGAGGGTCGAGTATTGCCTTTTGGTTCAGGCGCTGCTATTTTTTACAACTACATCGATTTGGTGTTATACAACCCCACAGAACAGGCATTTCAACTGATACTGACGGTTGAAGACAAGCAATTATCTGGGGAGCTGCTGTGCGAGCAAGAACGTGAAGTCAATTACCATGTTTATGAAAAGAACCATCGTTTCAGCCAACAAAATGGCACGGTATATCGCGAGAATGAAATCTGGCAAGATATCCACACCAAAGGTCATCACCCACAATTATTGCAGTCCAAATGCCTTTACCAAAACAAAGTCCAAGTCAAATACACAGTATCTCCTGAAAAGCTCTCATCCAACACATAAAAAGCCACTTATTAAAAAAGTGGCTTTTTATCATGCACAATACTTGTATTTATTCAGACAACTTGGGTATTTGACTACCCACAATATCCAAATCACAACATTGCTTATTCTGTGCTTGCTGAACGAACTGCAAGAATTTCCTTTGCACCGTTGGGTACATGATGCCTTCAATATGACCAGTATTGAATAGCAACAAATCCACTTTGGGTGCGGTCACAATCGCCGATAACAAAGCCATGTGTTTAGGTGGAATAACATTATCAGCATCACCGTGCATTAAGAAAATAGGCATGGTGAGCTTGGGCAGATATTGGTAAGCACTGTATTTATCACTCACCAACCATTTTGCCCCTTTGAGTTTGTCATTGGCAATGGCAGAATAACCATAAAAAGTAGAATCAATTACCATCGCTTGTACTTTTTGACGCTGGCTACTGCCCACACTGGCAATCGCCACATTGCCACCCAAACTTTGTCCAAATACAATCAATTTATTGGCATCAATATCAGGATAACTTTCCGCGAATTGAAAAACACTCACGCCATCTTGATAAACACCTTTAAAAGATGGTTTACCTGTTGATTGACCATAACCGCGGTAATCAAATGCCAAAACATTGTATCCAGCAGCTGGCAACCAAGCCACTGCTGCATATTGCATGGTCAGATTAGCGGCGTTGCCATGGTAATGCACAATAGTACCCAATGCCTCTTTGGGATTTGCGTGCAATTGGCTGGGCACAAACCAAGCATGAAGTTTCTCACCATCAGGGGTGGGAATGGTTAAATCCACAAATTGTTGCTGGTAAAAAGCAGGCGAATGCCCATAATCAACTTGATCAGGATAGTAAAAATACTTCTCTCCCAATGCATAAGCCAAACCACTGATACTCAGTAATGCCAATAACAACACACCACCAACATAACGAAATGTTTTTTTCATGCAAAGCCACCCCACCAAGAAATGACATTATTATACACACACAAAAAGAGCATCAACAAATGAACAACCTAGGCCAATTTTGCCAAGGTAATTCGGTCTAAACCAGCATAATCTAGCAAGGTTTCGGTATTGTGCCAGCAGCCTTTTTGCGCAAAATAAGTACGCACAGCCTCACCTTGATCAAATCCATGCTCCATCAATAGCCAACCGCCTGATTTTAAGTGCATAGGCGCACCATCTATCAGGGCTTTTAATGCACTCAAACCATCAGCAAAATCAGTTAATGCTCCTTGTGGCTCAAATCGTAAATCGCCTTGAGAAAGGTGTACATCATCCGATTCAATATAAGGTGGATTCGAAACAATGATGTCCATTTTATCTTGAATGGGTGCTTTTACATCGTACCAACTGCCGATATGAAATGACACATCAGCCCCTAAAGCCAAGCCATTTTTTTGTGCCATGTTCAAAGCACCCTCACTGATATCGGATGCATAAACGGTTAACGCTGGATTTTCCAATGCCAAAGTACAGGCCACAATGCCGCTACCTGTGCCCAAATCCCAGACCTGTGCAGGCGATTGTTGGGTAGTCTTCGCCAAAACGGCTTCAACCAATAATTCGGTTTCAGGGCGAGGAATCAAAACATATTCATCCACCATAAAGCGCCGACCATAAAATTCACGCTCACCCAAAATATACGCCATGGGTTCACCCAATAAGCGTCGCCGAGCCAAGTTATTCAAAGCAAGCAAGTGCTGATCAGCAATGGACTCATCTGCACCCGTGATTAATTGCACACGACTCCATTGCAAAACATGTTCCAAAAACATTCGGGCTTCTAATCGGGGCAATTTACTTGCTTGTAACCATTGATTAATATTCATATCCGGCCTCAATGAATCAAAAACACACTGGCAAGACCCAAGAAAATAAAGAAGCCACCTGAGTCGGTTACGGCTGTAATTAAAACACTGCTCCCCAAGGCTGGGTCTCGACCAAATTTGGTCATCAATGAGGGAATCATCACCCCCATGGTAGCGGCCAGCAATAAATTCAACGTCATGGCAGCAACCATCACCAAACCCAAACCAATATCGCTGTACAACAAGTATGCCACCAAGCCCATAACCGAACCCCACAAAATACCATTTAAGAACGCCACACCCAATTCTTTACGCAGCAATCGACCAGAATGCAAGGAACTCATTTGCCCCATCGCCATCGCGCGAACAATCATGGTAATGGTTTGGTTACCAGAATTGCCACCAATACCTGCCACAATCGGCATTAACGCTGCCAAAGCCACAATTTTTTCAATAGACCCCTCAAAAGCACCAATAACCCGACTGGCCACAAACGCTGTGCACAAATTAATCGCCAGCCACATCCAACGGTTTTTAACAGAGTCGGTGACAGAAGCAAATAAATCCTCTTCTTCTTTCAAACCCGCCATGTTTAACATTTCAGATTCGGAATCTTCACGCAAAACGTCCATCATTTCATCGACCGTGATGCGCCCCACCAATTTATTTTTTCCATCCACAACAGGGGCTGTCACCAAGTCATAACGCTCAAATGCTTGGGCTGCTTCGACTGCATCATCCTTGGGGCGAAATTTCACCACATTGGTGGTCATCACGTCTTCAACATTGGTTTCAGGGTCGACCACCAATAGTTTTCGAATCGATAACACGCCTTGCAATAAATTGTCATCATCAACCACAAAAATTTTGTCAGTGTGATCTGGCAAACTTTCAAAACGGCGCAAATAACGCAATACCACTTCACAACTGACATCAGCACGAATACTGACTAATTCGAAGTCCATGTAATCACCCACTTCGTCTTCTTTATAAGACAAAGCCGAAGCCACTTGTGCCCGCTCTTCTTCATCGCGAGTGTTTAATGCCTCTGAAATCACGCTAATAGGTAAGTCAGGTGCTAATTCAGCCAATTCATCGGCATCCAAGTCTTCAACAGCTGCTAGCAATTCGCCCTTGCCCATGCTTTCAATCAAGGTTTCGCGAACAGCATCTGATACTTCCAGTAAAACATCGCCATCCTCATCAGGATGTGCCAATTTCCAAACCAAAATCCGTTCTTGCAATGGCAAAGACTCCAACACATAAGCCATGTCGGCAGGGTGTAAGTCATGTAAGATTTCGGTTAGCTTCTCATACGCCCCTTTGGCATTAATGTCTTCTACTGCTTTGGCAATCACTTGCACATAATAAGGCAGCAAAGATTCTGCCAAATCATGAATGGCATCAATGTCGATGGCTAAACGATCATCTTTATTTTTTTCTACACCAACAGTGTATTGTTCAGTCATGTAGTCATTACCTTTTTAACATCGGTTTGATCTTGCCGAAAAAGGCAATATGCACTTTGTCGGGAACTTAGCATTATACACATGCAATACCTATTCACTAAAAAACCCATTCAATTTTAATCCATCATCAAAATATACCAAAAGGATAATTTCATGAAAAAATGACTATTTTCGACCATTTAACAATAATATTCACCATTAATGTGTAAACATTGCCGCTAAACATACAATCCTTTATCATGGCAAAATAAATCTATATTGGGCAAATGGCATGAAACGCACCGAATCGGGCTTTACTTTGATTGAATTAATGATTGCT
>JASLDB010000293.1 GCA_030151665.1 Neisseriaceae bacterium | reverse complement strand
ACCGACGATGTGATTTTTACCTAATGCTCCCTGTACTTGCACTTTAACTTTTTTATTTAGTAACGACTCCGATAACATGGCAATTGCTTCATCATGGTATGGCTGCCCAAGAGGCGGAGCATACATACCATAAATTTCCACTACAAAAGCCCCTTGAGTGGCATTTTGGCAGCGAATATGATTACTAGACTCAATATTCGTCACTGTACAAAAAATAGTTTTGGCTTCAACAGCAACCATATAGAAAATACTGAGTGCAATTAATACAATAAAATTTCTAAGCATTCTTGTCATGGTATTCGCTCATATTCAATTATCCAGATGAGGGAACGAATGAGTGATACATCGTTTTCACTATCACGCATTTCAATATCAAATGGTGCCTTAAATCAATCCACACAGTTACAACTGCTGAGCCCACGGTGAAAAGTCGAATCTGGGCATTTCTGCTTTGTCTAGATTGAGCAAGGTTTGTGAACTGTATAAATCAAGGGCTTCTGCTGGATTGGTAATAACCGCAATATTGTCATAGTCAAAGTCTTTTACCCAATACAACAATCGATCGGTACTTTCCTCAATAATCAATAATTGATCACATTCTTTGGTTTGCACATCTGGCTCTCGTGAATCTAATACCACCCTTAATAATGGATAACAATTATCAGGATCATCCCAATCTTCTTCCTCAAAAGCATTTGGTAGCTTTTCTCTCAAGCCAGGAATAATAGTTGTTACCCAATCTGGGTGATTCACACCAATGTCTCTTGTGAAAGCACGATTCCCAGCAATACCACGAAATAGTTTAGTAGCCACATCCATAAATTGAGTATAAGACTCAACTAATCCCCAACCTGCACAGTGTTTTAACCATGAATTTTGTATATCTATGGGATAGAAATCTTTATATCCATCATCACCTAAACAAGAAGAATTAGGAATCATTACGACTTTATCTTTTACTATAATAAAACCATATATGATTAATCGATCTTTCTCTTCAAATCTACCCCACCATTGAAATCCAATAAAATAATCAGATGCATATTGTTCTAATACTTTAAAACTCAATGGTTGCAATTCTCGTAAAGGCTCAATTAACCATGGTAGACCACCATTTTTTAAAATTTCTAATGACCTTACTTGAGTCTCCAATAAACAATTAATATCATTAGCCTGAATCGCTGATAATTCTTTACTCTGAATACCACTATATGAATTAACAACATAATCAAAACTATCTAACATTTCATTAATATCTTGATACGGCATCATATTCCTTTATATTGAATTCAAGAGCAATCATAACCAATACGGCAATCGAGTTAATAACTTTTCTCGCCATACATTTATTTTTAATGATCAAGTTTTCGCCACGTTAATCATCTATTCATGTATTACATACTGTTCTGTATACGCAATGTGGATTGGGTTTTATCCCTTTGATACCAAAAAAAGATGGAAAAAATTAACGGTCATTCCTCATCATTTTGCAAACAATATTTTTCCCACTCTGCCATTAATCCTCGGCGCTGTTCTAACAAGTCTGTACGATGGTAAGCGGCTTCGACTTTGTTCTGACATTGAACTTGACCACATAAATATTGATAACATGATGGCCGATACACTTCAATATATTGCTGATGGTGGCGAAGTCAAAAAAGAATCGCTGCAATTGTTGGTTGATACATTTCACAAGCTTACAAAGTGGTATGCGTAACATCATCACAAACAACCAAAGCCCCATTATAGGGGCTTTTTTAATGGACAACAAAATGACTGCCCCATTAATCAGCTGTCAAAGATATTTAGACCAAGACTTGGTTATCAAAAAAGCCAATCAGTTTAATGTTTTTATTATTCATGTTTTTGAAACAACTCTCAGAGGTAGGCGATACCGAATTTTAATTGATGGCCACCACAACTATGCAGCAGCTAAATTGGCCAATAAAGAAGTCATCACCCGCCCGCCTCCAAAAAAATTTATGCGAATAGTTAATAAAACTAGCGCATTGGCAATGGAACGGTTTTTAATCAATAACATAACCGACACTGTTGGGGTAACTCAGGTGCTAATTGCAACGCTGCGCCAGCTTCGGCTTTGTCCAAGCCTGATTTACTCAGTGCCAATCGCACTTCACTTGTCGCATGTTTTGCTCCGACATTGAGAAATACTGCCGCACCATCACGCACTTCACTGCCAATACCAATGGGCCAATTTGGCGCATCATTGCCGCTTATTCCACCTGTAATGCACTGATACACGAATCCATTATTCAACTCGGGTTCAATCAAATTGCCTTCGTTGCATTCGTGTTCGGCTTTACGCTCGGGCAAAATATCAATAACTTGGATTTGAATAAAGTCATTGCCACTGTTTTGGGCTGTCTGCATCTTGCGTGATACTGCTTTGGTGCCCAAAAAGAACATAAACTCTTGTGAGTCCTTGCCGTTGTGGTGGATGTTAGTTTGATTGCCTGTTGGCGTTGGGCTGCCAAACTCGGTGAGCATTGTTTCATCTGCCCATATTTTAAATGTTGATTCGTTTGCCATTTGTTTTGTCCATAAAA
>JASLDB010000215.1 GCA_030151665.1 Neisseriaceae bacterium | reverse complement strand
GTGCAATGGATAATGTTGCTCAAATTGATCTAATGCTGCCAAGGCTTTTTCAGGCTCAGCATCTTTGTAATAAGCATAGGCCGTATCTAGCTGTGCTTGTTGCGCATAACGACCATTGGGGAAACGAGCTTGCAATAATTCATATAATTTAATGGCACGAGTGTAGTTGCTCTTGTACAATTGGTCATTTGCTTCGGCATACAATTTTTCCACAGGCCAAGATTGAGTTAGTTGTGCGTCTTTATCATTGCTCGTGCTTTGCTTATTGGCACAAGCAGTGAGGCCTAGCATAAGACTAATACTGGTTACCATTAAAAGTTTTTTCATGAAAGTCACATCCTTGAATAATGACAGTGATTATAACGATGATTTCGAATTTTCCGCAAAACAAAATAATGAAATGCGTGAATTTGTTGTCCCAAATAATTTAGCCGGCAGTCGTTTGGATGCCGCTTTGGCAAAATTAATGCCAGATTTTTCCCGTAGCCGCATTACCTCTTGGATTAAAGAAGGTGAGGTATTGGTTAACGGTGCACCTTGTGAACCCAAGGCCAAATTGATTGGCCAAGAGAATATCCAAGTTACCATTATTCCCAGTGAAGAGAACTTGGCATTCATTCCTGAAGACATTGCATTGAATGTGGTGTACGAAGATGAAACTGTCATTGTTATCAATAAAGCTGCTAACCTTGTGGTTCATCCCGCTTCAGGTAATTGGACGGGTACGGTTTTAAATGGTCTACTATACCATTATCCTGAACTTCAACAAATCCCTAGAGCAGGAATTGTACATCGACTTGACAAAGACACCAGTGGTCTGATGGTGATTGCTCGCACTTTGCCAGCACAAAATCATTTGGTACAACAGTTACAAAATCGCACAGTTAAACGGATTTACCGTGCAGTATGTGACGGTATCGTACCATTTGATGGCATGATTGAAACCCGAATAGGTCGTGACCCACACAATCGCATTAAAATGGCAGTGGTGAAGTTTGGGGGTAAAGAAGCGATTACCCATGTTAAAGTGCTAGAGCGCTATTTAACCCACTCTTACATTGAATGTTCGTTGGAAACGGGTCGTACTCACCAAATTCGTGTACACATGCGTGAGGCACGTCATCCATTGGCTGGCGATGCCACTTATGGCAATCCACGATTAAAATGCTCCGATGAAGTCAAAGAGGCTGTGCGAAGTTTAAAACGTCAAGCTTTGCATGCTTATCGCTTGAGCTTTATTCACCCGGTCAGTGGTGAAACGGTGTCATTTGAAGCCCCCATTCCTGATGATATGTATCATGTATTGTCTGTGTTGCGTTTAGAAGCAGGTTTGGATTCATCTTTAAGCCATGAAGAGGCTTATCAGCAGTTATTGCCAGTTGATGATGAAGATGATTGGGATGACGAAGATGATGTTGAAGTGATTTATGTCAGGGATTAAGCATGCAAATTTTGGCTAACGAAACCAATATCCATCCAGATCAACCTGTTTTGATGGCCAAATGGCCAGCCCCAAAAAATGTCAAAACCTTGATTAGCACCCGTCATGGTGGTGTTAGTCAAGGTGTGTATGCCAGTTTGAATGTGGGTGCACACGTGGGTGATGATGCCAAAGCGGTGGCACACAATCGATCAATTGTGGCAGATTTTGCCCAAGTACCTTTGGTTTATTTGAATCAAGTGCATTCTAATCATGTGATTGAAGCCATCAATGGGCAAGAGGTTGTATTGGATGCCGATGCTGCGGTGGATGCAACTGGCACTGTGGCTTGTGCTGTGATGACTGCAGATTGTTTGCCAGTATTGTTTTGCAATACAACAGGCACTGTGGTGGGTGCGGCACATGCTGGTTGGCGAGGTTTGGCTGGTGGTGTTTTGGAAAATACGATTGATGCAATGAATGTGCCAGCAGACACCATTATGGCGTATATGGGTCCTGCCATTGGCCCCGATGCTTTTGAAGTGGGGCAAGATGTTTGGGATGCTTTTTGTGCCAATGATCGACAGCAAGAGTTGGCATTCGTGGATATTGGCGAATCCCATTATTTGGCTGATATTTATGCCTTAGCGCGCCGCATATTATTGAAGGCAGGGGTGACGCAGATTTATGGTGGTGAATTTTGTACCGTGCTAGAGCGTGAACATTTTTTCTCATATCGCCGTGATGGTCAAACAGGTCGGATGGTTAGTGCGATTTGGATAGAGAAATAAATCTTACTATTTAAGTGGCTTGCCAATGCATTCATGTTTCAATATTTTGCATTTGAGGATACAAAGGTTTATTTTGAACAGGCAAGTGACATTGGCAATGGTTTATACAGTTTTTGCAGTACAAAGGTCAGGTTGATTGAAACCCAATACAAGTACTATCCAACTGATATGGATGGTGAAAAATATTGCCCAGAATCACCAGATGAACCGTCGTCAGTTTAGCGGATTAAAAAGTTGCTTAGGCAACTTTTTTTGTGCCAATTGATGGATGATTTGTCACGAATTTGTCATTGAAATTTTGTACATTATTTGTTCTTTTAACCACACCAAGAAATTTTTATGTTTAAACCCATCGTGTTCTGGGCTAGCAGCATTTTGGCATTAAGCAGTCCTATTTTGGCACAACCTATTGTGCAAACCCCTATGGTGCATTCACACAATGATTATGAACAGGCCATCCCATTTTGGTATGCTTATGGCAGTCAGGCCAAATCCATTGAAGTGGATTTGGTTTTGGAAAAAGGGCGCTTGTATGTGTCACATGGTGATGCTGCGATTGATACCAAGCGCACTTTGGAATCATTGTATTTAAAGCCATTGGCACAGGCGCATGATTTGGGTTTGGGCACAAGCGACAATTTGCATTTTTTAGTGGACATGAAATCAGATGCCAAATTGTCTTTGGATTTATTGCTACCAGTTTTGAAGCGTCATGAGAAAACCATTCGTGCCACTGGTGTGGTGTTTGTGATTTCAGGAAATCGGACCCCATTATCAACGTATCTTGATTTACCAAGTTATGTGCAAATGGATTATCAATCTTTGGAGCCTGTACACAATGCCAAAGAGTGGCAAAAAGTCAGTATGATTAGTTTGGCATTTAAGCCATATTCCACTTGGAATGGTGAAGGAATTATTCCACGAGCCGATGCGGAAAGAATTAAAGCAGCAGTGGATACGGCACACAAAATGGGCAAGCCATTTCGTTTTTGGGGTACGCCAGACAATGCCAACGCATGGCAGCAATTGTGGGCTTTGGGTGTGGATGTGATTAATACGGACAAACCCGATGAAGTACAGCGTTATTTGAAGGCTAAACACTAAAGCATGGTAGGAAAAGTCATCGCTTGAGTAAAGCCATTGCCTCAGTCATAAGGCAATGGCTTTTTAACGCGTGTGTGAAAATCATTCTGATTGGGTAAAATGAAGTCTAAACACGGGATGTTGTTGGCAAGTCAGGTAAGATGCAAACTAGACTGACAAATGGTTAAAAATCTGCGAAAATC